>NZ_CP046206.1:2323-302323 GCF_012570145.1 Enterobacteriaceae endosymbiont of Donacia provostii | reverse complement strand
TAATTACAAACTTAAATGTTAACTTTCTAACCCTTATTATCTTTTAATTATAAATTAATTACTAACTAAAATATTTAAAATATAACAAATTTATGAGGAATGTATATTACATGACGAATATTACTTTTTCGAATTTTGGTTTAAAAAAATCTCTTTTGCAAGCTTTAAATGATATAGGATATTCAAATCCTTCACCTATACAAAAAAAATGTATTCCACATTTATTATTAAATAAAGATGTTTTAGGAATAGCTCAAACAGGTAGTGGAAAAACTGCAGCTTTTATATTACCTTTATTGAATAATATAAATTTATCTATTAAAAAAATTCAAGTACTAATTTTAACACCAACTAGAGAATTAGCAATACAAGTATATGAAACAATTTTAATATTTTCTAAATATATAAAATATATTAATATTTTAGCGTTATATGGTGGACAATCATATCATATACAATTAAAAAATTTACGTATTGGATCTCATATTATTATAGCAACACCAGGACGTTTATTAGATCATATTAAAAGAAAAACTGTTGATTTATCTTATTTAACAAATTTAGTTATAGATGAAGCAGATGAAATGTTAAGAATGGGTTTTATTGAAGATGTTGAAAAAATATTAAAAAATATACCTAAAAAACATCAAACTTCATTATTTTCCGCAACAATGCCACAAAAAATTAAAAATATTACTAAAAATTTTATGATTCATCCATATGAAATTACTATAAAAACAAATATTAAAACTATACCTGATATAAAACAAAATTATTGGTTTGTACGTGGTAATAAAATAGAAGCTTTAATGAAATTTTTAGAAACTGAAAGTTATGATGCGGTATTAATTTTTGTAAAAACTAAAACTTCAACTATTGAAGTTTCTGATAAATTAAAACAATATGATTATAATAGTGCAGCATTAAATGGAGATATGAATCAACGAAATAGAGAACAAACACTAAAAAATTTTAGAAATGGTAAATTAGATATTTTAATTGCTACTGATATTGCTGCTAGAGGATTAGATGTTAATAGAATTGATTTGGTTATAAATTATGATATACCAATGGATATTGAATCTTATATTCATCGTATTGGTAGAACAGGACGTGCAGGTAGAAAGGGTAAATCTTTAACATTTATTGAATATAGAGAAAAGAGATTTTTAAAAAATGTTACATATAGAATTAAATGTAATATTAATGAAGTATATTTACCTGATTATAAAATTTTAAGCAAAAAAAGATTAGAAAAATTTATTTTTAAAATAAAGAAAGAAATAAAATTAATAAAAAAGAAAGATTTAATACAATATGAAAAAATTATATCAAAAATCATAACAAATAATGAAATAAATAAAGAAATTCTAATGATAATTTTATTAAAATTATCTCAATATAAAAATCCTTTAATATTAGCTCCAGATTCGAATATAGATAATGTAAAAAAACAATTTCATAAAAAAAATTTTAAGCATAAATATTTGCAAAAAAACAACAAAAATTTTGTAATAAAATGGATGTTTATCGTATTAATATAGGTAAAAAAGATAAAAATTGAAATACGTCATATAGTTGGAACTATTATTAATGAATATAAAATTAATAATAAAGATATAGGAAATATATAAAATTATTTAATGAATATTCAAATTATTGAATTATCTTTTTTATTTAGAAAAAATTTGTTACAAAAAACTAAAAATATTAAAATTTTTAATAAAAATATCAAATTTGAATTAATTAATAAGTTTAAAAAATCTTATTCAAAAAAATATTATATTGCTAAAAAAAAATATAGTTATAAAGATAAATAAAATTTAAAAATAAATATATATATTATATAATATATACATTTATTTTTTATAAAAAAATTATCTAAATATAATTAAAGTAAATTTTAATTATATTTTTTGTAAAAATTAATTAATGCTTGAGATGAAGAATCATATTTTTTATTTTTATAATTATCTTCTTTAATATCTTTTATTAAAGAATTAGTAATTTTTTTACCTAATTCAACACCCCATTGATCAAATGAAAATATATTTAAAATAACTCCTTGTATAAAAATTTTATGTTCATAATATGCAATTAACATACCTAAATTATAAGGATTAAGATTTTTTAAAAAAATAGAATTACTTGGTTTATTACCAATACAAGAATAATATATATTTTTTTCATTATTATTTTTTTGTAAATTACCAAATGCTAATGTTTTTGTTTGTGCAATAAAATTAGAAATAAGTTGAAGATGATGATTTTTATAATCAATATAATTATTTGAAGCTGAAGCTATAAAATCACATGGAATTAATTTAGTTCCTTGATGTAACATTTGAAAAAATGAATGTTGGCCATTAGTTCCTACATCTCCCCATATAATTTGACTAGTTTGATAATGAATTTTTTCCCCGTTTCTGTCTATATATTTACCATTAGATTCCATATTTAATTGTTGTAAATACATTGGTAAAAAATACATATTATCATTATAAGGTATAATTGCTTCTGTTTCTGCACCCCAAAAATTATTATACCAAATACTAATTAAAGCCATAATAATGGGTATATTTTTATTTAAAGGAGAATAAAAAAAATGATCATCCATTTTATATGCACCTAATAATAATTTATTAAAATTATTAAATCCAATAGATAAAGATATAATTAATCCAATAGAAGACCATAAAGAAAAACGTCCTCCAATTTCAGGTAATATGGAAAAAATATTATTTTTATTTATACCAAATTTTATTGCTGAATTTATATTATTTGTAACAGCAAAAAAATGTTGAGATAATATATCTTTATGAAAATTTGTATCATATTTTTTTAAAAACCATTGTTTTATACTTAAAGCATTTGTAATTGTTTCTAAAGTATTAAAAGTTTTGGATGCAATAATAAATATACTTTCTTCAGGATTAATTTTATTAATAATACTAATTAATTGATTTGCATCAATATTAGATAAAAAAAATAAATTTAAATGATTTTTATAATTTTGTAATGATTTTGTAACCATTAATGGACCTAAATAAGATCCACCTATTCCTATATTTATAATATTTTTAATTTTTTTATTATTAAAACTTTTCCATTTACCTGAAATAATATTATTAGAAATATTTTTTATTTTATTTAAAATTTTATTTATTTTTAAATAGATATTATTATCTTTTAAAAAACAATTCATATTATTATTTCTTAAAGCTGTATGTAAAACAGATCTATTTTCTGTTATATTAATTTTTTCTCCATAAAACATAGAATAAATAGCATCAATACATTTAGTTTCTTTTGCTAAATTTAATAAATATTTTATAGTTTTTTTATTAATTAAATTTTTAGAATAATCAAAAAGAATTTCGTTTTCAAAATTTATAGAAAAATTTTCAAATCTATTCTTATCTATTTTAAATAAATCATAAATATTTATATTTTTTATTTCTTGTATGTGATTTTTTAATTTTTTCCAAGAAAGAGTTTTAGTAGGATTAATATTCTTCATATAATAAAATTATAATTTTGAAATAGAAAATTATATCATATTTTTATTTTTTTTTTTAAAATTCAATTTTTATTTTATTTTTTAAATATGATAAAATTTTTTATTTAATAAATTTTTATTATATATGATCCTAAATTATCTTTTTATTCCTAAAAATCATATATCTATTAATTATAGATATACTATTATCATGTTACATGGATTATTTGGTAATAGAAAAAGTTTATATTTAATGGGTAAATTTTTATTTCATAATATAAAATATCAAATTTTATTGTTAGATATTAGAAATCATGGTTTATCTCCAAGAAATAAAAAGATGGATTATCTTTCTTTATCTAAAGATGTATTAGAAACATTATGTTTTTTAAATATAAAAAAAAATCTTATTTTTATTGGACATTCAATGGGTGGAAAAATAGCAATGAAACTTACTCAATTAATACCTTTTAACTTTATTAAAACAATTATTATTTTAGATATAGCACCTATAAAATATAACTTTAAAAAAAAAAATATTTTTTTTATTTTAGAAGAAGTATATAAAAAAAAAATTTTCTTAAGAAGAGATGTTTTTAAATTGTTAAAATCTTTTATTAAAGATGAATATATAATTAATTTATTATTAAAAACATTTAATAATGGAAAATGGGAATTTAATTTACCTGTATTAAAAAATGAATATAATAATATATTAAATTGGAATCCAATTAATTTTATATGGAGAGGAAAAATTTTTTTTTTAAAAGGAGAAAAATCTAATTACATAAATAAAATTTATTATCAAAATATATTTTCTCAATTTCCTAATGCTAAAATATATAATATTGCTAATGTTGGTCATTTATTACATATTGAAAATATAAAATTAATATTTAATTTAATTATAAAATTATGTTATAAATAATATTTTTAGATAAAATAAAATGTCAAAAATAGGTATTTTTTTTGGTAGTGATACAGGTAATACTGAAAATATTGCTTTTAAAATACAGAAACAATTAGGTAAAAATATTGCTTCAGTGTTTGATATAGCTAGAATAGAAAAAAAAGATATTGAAAAATATAATATATTAATATTTGGCGTACCTACATGGTATTATGGTGAAGTTCAATGTGATTGGGATGATTTTTTGCCTACTTTAAAAAAAATTAATTTTAAAAATAAAAATTTATGTTTGTTTGGTTGTGGTGATCAAGAAGATTATGGAGACTATTTTTGTGATGCTATAAGTATTATTTATAATATAATTAAAACTAATAATGGTAAAATAGTGGGATATTGGCCAACAAAAGGTTATTATTTTTCTAATACTAAAAGCTTAAAAAATAAAGATTATTTTTTAGGATTAACAATAGATGAAGATAGACAACCAGAATTAACTGATTCTCGTATTATAACTTGGACTAAACAAATTTCTAAAGAATTAAATATTTAATCATATAAAATCAATTATATTATAATAATATAATTGATTTTTTTTTATTATCTTAATGATAATATTCGGTTAAAAATTATTTTTTTTTTATGAGAATATTTTTTATCAAAATAGAAGTATCCTTCTCTTTCAAATTGAAAATGTTTTTTTTGATGTTCTTTTAATAAATTTTTTTCTATAAAACCATTGTATATGGATAGTGATTTTTTATTAATATAAGATAAAATATTATCTGTATTATTAATATTTTTTTTATTTAATAAAGTCTTATATAAATAAAATAAAACTGATTGAGAATAAGAACAAGATATCCAGTGAATTATACCTTTAACTTCTTTATCTTTTTTATTAATTTTTAATCCTAATGTATTTTTATAATATTTACAATGTATATAAAGAATATTTCCATTATTATCTTTAACAATTTTTTTTGCTTTAATAACAAATGCATATCTTAATTTTACTTTATTACCTAACATTAATCTTTTATAATTTTTTTGTTCTTTTTCTGAAAAATCTAAATTATCTATATATATTTCTTTTGTAAAATAAATAAATTTATAACCCATATTTTTATCATATGGATGATTAGGTACTTTTAATTCTATTTTTTTTTTATAAGATAAATTATCAATAATAATTTTTAAAGGTCTAATAATAGCCATTGCTCTAGGAGCAATTTTATTTAATTCTTTTTTTATAAAAGATTCTAAATAAGATAATTGTATGGTATTATTTTGTTTAGTAATACCTATATGATAACAAAAATTTTTTAGTGATGAAGCTGTATATCCTCTTCTACGTAACCCAGAGATCGTTAATAAACGAGGATCATCCCACCCATTTACTATTTTATTTTTAATCAATAAATTAATATTTCTTTTTGAAGTTATTCCATATTCAATTTGTAATTTAGAAAATTCATATTGTTTAGGATAATGTTTAATACTAATATTTTTTAATATCCAATTGTATAACATTCTATTATCTTGAAATTCTAAAGTACATAGAGAATGTGTTATTCCTTCAATGGCATCAGATATACAATGACAAAAATCATAAGTAGGATATATACACCATTTTATACCAGTTTGATGATGTTTTTGAAATTTTATTCTATATAAAACAGGATCTCTCATTACAATATTTTTTGATTTCATATCTATTTTTGCACGTAAAGACATTTTACCTTCAGAAAATTTTCCTAAACGCATATTTTGAAATAATTTTAAATTTTCTGATATTGATCGGTTTCTATATGGACTATTTTTACCTGCTGTCGATAATGTACCTCTATATTTTTTAATGTCTTCTATACTTAATTCATCAACATAAGCTAAATTTTTATTAATTAACTCTATAGCATAATTATACATTAAATCAAAATAATTTGATGAATATTTAATTTTACCATCCCATTTAAATCCTAACCAAATTAGATCTTTTTTTATAGATTTAATGTATTCAATATTTTCTGTTGTGGGATTAGTATCATCAATTCTTAAAAAACAATTTCCTTTATAAAATTTTGCTATAAAAAAATTTAAACATATAGATTTAATGTGTCCTATATGTAAATAACCATTAGGTTCTGGAGGAAATCTAGTACATATAACATTATGTGTTTTATTTTTTAAATCATTTTGAATAATTTTAAAAATAAAATTCTTTTTATAAAAATCATGATATTCATACATATTTATTTTACTCTTTTCACAAATTTAATTTTAAATTTATATTTAACTAATAAATAAGTTGACGTTATACTTTATTATATTACATAATATGAGAATAATTTTGGCTACGTAGCTTAGTTTTGGTTAGAGCACAGCACTCATAACGCTGAGGTCATGGGTTCAATTCCCATCGTAGCTAAAAATTAAAGCGGAAGTGGCGGAATTTGGTAGACGCACCAGATTTAGATTCTGGCTATTTAAATAAAAAATATAGTACGAGTTCAAATCTCGTCTTCCGCATTAATTAAAATATGGGGTATAGCCAAGAGGTTAAGGCACCGGTTTTTGATACCGGCATCCCTGGTTCAAATCCAGGTACCCCAGAAATATATCAATTTTTCTTAAATTTAAAATTATAAAAATTATTTAATTCATATATTATGTTGAAAAATAAATTATATATTAAAACTTGGGGCTGTCAAATGAATGAATATGATTCTTCTAAGATAGCTGATATTATGAAAAATGAATTAAATTGTCAAATTACTAAATCTGTACAGAAAGCAAATATTTTATTATTAAATACTTGCTCAATTAGAGAAAAAGCACAAGAAAAATTATTTCATCAATTAGGAAGATGGAAACTTTTAAAAAAAAATAATCCTGATATTATTATAGGTGTTGGTGGATGTGTAGCTTCACAAGAAGGAAAAAAAATTTTAAAAAGAGCATATTATATAGATATTATTTTTGGACCTCAAACTTTTCATAGATTACCTAAAATGATATATAATGCTCGTAAATTTAAAAAATATTTAATTGATATTAGTTTTCCTAAAATTGAAAAATTTAAATTTTTTCCTTTAAGTAAAACTAAAAAAACAAGTGCTTTTGTTACTATTATAGAAGGATGTAATAAGTATTGTACTTATTGTATAGTTCCTTATACAAGAGGAAAAGAATTAAGTAGATCTTATAAAGATATTATTTTAGAAATTAAAAATTTAGTTTCTCAGGGAGTTAAAGAAATACATTTATTAGGACAAAATGTAAATGCCTATAAATATTTTGATAAAAAAACTAATCAATATTATACATTTGAAAAATTATTAGAATTAATTGCGCAAATTAAAGAAATTAAAAGAATTAGATTTACTACAAATCATCCAAAAAATTTTACTGATGAACTAATAAATATATATAATAAAATTCCTCAATTAGTGAATTTTTTACATTTACCAGTACAAAGTGGTTCTGATAAGATTTTAAATCTTATGAAGAGACAATATAATATTGAAAAATATAAACAAATTATTAAAAAATTAAAAAATGTTAGACCATTAATACAAATTAGTTCAGATTTTATTGTAGGATTTCCAGGAGAAGATCAAAAAGATTTTAATGATACTATTTCTTTAATATTAGATTTAGATTTAGATATGAGTTTTAGTTTTATTTATTCACCTAGACCAGGAACACCAGCTAGTAAAATGAAAGATAATACTAATATTTTAGAAAAAAAGAAAAGATTATATTTATTACAATATTACATTAAAAAACAAACTAAAAAATTTAGTTTTAAAATGATTAATACTATTCAACTAATTTTAGTTGAAGGTTTATCTTTACAAAATCATAAATTTTATGGTAAAACTGAAAATAATAGGATAGTTTTTTTTACAAGCTCTAAAAATTATATTGGTAAATTTGTTAATGTTAAGATTATTGATGCTAATATATATTCTTTGTACGGAGAATTTATATCTTTGCATAAGATGTAATATATAATTTTAATTATTTATGAAATTAAATATTATTTTAAATTATTATAATTTTTGTAAAAATTATAATTATATACCATATAAAAATGATATTTTACATTGGTTATATATAATTTTTATGAAGACTAATATAAAAAAAATTGAAATTACTATTTCTATAGTAGAAAAATTTTATATTCAAAAACTTAATAAAAAATTTTTTCAAATAGACAAACCTACAAATGTTTTATCTTTTTTAGAAAAAAATTATTTTTTTAAAAAAATACTATTAGGAGAAATAATATTATGTAAAGAAATTATTGAATATGAATCATTTTTACAAAAAAAGAAAATAGATGCTCATTGGGCTCATATAATTATACATGCATGTTTACATTTATTAAAATATGATCATCAAAATATTAAAGAAGCTTGTATAATGCAAACAAAAGAAATTAAAATACTTAACTTACTTGGTTATGAAAATCCATATTAATAATTAATACAAAATATTAAATTTATAAAAAAATTTATATAATATATTCAGGAAATGATCTTGCTATGAAAAAAGAATATTCTCCGAAAATAATAGAATTTTATGTACAAAAAAAATGGTCTTTAAAAAAGACTTTTAAAGTAACTGAAGATTATAATAAATCTAAATTTTATTGTCTTTCTATGTTACCTTATCCATCTGGACAATTACATATGGGACATATACGTAATTATACTATAGGAGATGTTATAGCAAGATATCAACGAATGAAAGGAAAAAATGTTTTACATCCAATTGGATGGGATTCTTTTGGTTTACCTGCAGAAATTGCAGCTTATGAAAATAATATTTCTCCTTATGTATGGACTAAAAATAATATTAAAGATATGAAAAAACAATTAAAATTATTAGGATTTAGTTTTGATTGGGATAGAGAGATAACAACATGTGATTCTAATTATTATTATTGGGAACAATGGTTTTTTTTAAAATTATATAAATTAGGTTTAGCATATAAAAAAAATGCTTTAGTTAATTGGTGTAATATAGATAAAACAATTTTAGCAAATGAGCAAGTTATTAATAATCGTTGTTGGAGATGTAATAATATTGTAAAAAAGAAGAAAATTAAACAATGGTTTTTAAAAATTACTAATTATGCAGAAGAATTACTTAATGATTTAAAAAAATTAAATGAATGGCCTAAAAAAGTAAAAAATATGCAAAAAAATTGGATTGGTAAACAAGAAGGAATAAATATTAAATTTCATCTAAAAAAGATGAATTATTCATTTAATGTTTTTATAGAAAAAAAATATATTCATTTTATTAATAATATTAGTTTTATTAAAATTTTATATAATCATCCAATATGTAAAAATTTAATAAAAAATATAAATATACAAAATTTTATTCAAAAATGTAAATTAAATAATATTATAAAAAAAAAGAAATTTTCATCTTTTATAATTCAAGAAATTAACAGTACATTATTTGCATATAATGTTTTTATAAAAAAAAAAATACCAATTATTATTGTTGATTATTTAACAAATATTACAAAAATTAATGCAATGATTGGTATGCCAAGTATTAATAAAAATGATCTAATAATTGCAAAAAAATATAATTTATATTTTAAAAAAAAGAAATTTGTATCAAAAAATAATAATAAATTACTTCATAATTTAATAAATAATAAAATTGCATTTTATAAAAAATATTATAATTTACAAGATTGGAGTATCTCCAGACAAAGATTATGGGGTACTCCTATACCTATGATAATACAAAATAATAAAAAAATTATTCCTTTAAAAAAGGAGGATCTACCTTTAATTTTTCCTAAAAAATTTTTTAATGAAAATATAAAAGATAATTATGATGAAAAAATTAAAAAAAATTTAAAATGGTTTTCTTATAATAAGAATGGTATACAAGGACAAATTGAGACAGATACATTTGATACTTTTCTTGAATCCTCATGGTATTATGCAAGATATACTTGTAGTAATGAAAAAAATAATATGATTAATAAAAAAAAAGCTCAATATTGGTTGCCTGTTGATCAATATATTGGAGGTATTGAGCATGCTATAATGCATTTAATGTATTTTCGTTTTTTTCATAAATTAATGAGAGATGTTGGCTTATTAAATATTGATGAACCAGTAAAAAAATTACTATGTCAAGGAATGGTTTTATCTGATGCTTATTATTATATAGATAATAAAAAAAAATATCATTGGGTTAAATCAAAAGATGTTTTTTTTGATAAAAAAAATAATATTTTTTTTGATAAAAAAGGTAGAAAATTAATTTATCATGGTATGATAAAAATGTCTAAATCAAAAAATAATGGGATTAATCCTCAAAAAATAATTAAAAAATATGGAGCTGATACTTTACGTATGTTTATCATGTTTGCTGCTCCCCCAACTTTAGATTTAGAATGGAAGGAATCTGGTATAAAAGGAATGTATAGATTTTTAAATAAATTATGGAATTTTATTTATCAATATAATAAAAAATATCAAAATAACTTTAAGATTAAAGAAAAAAAATTACTATCTAAATTAGATTATAGTGAAAATCAAATTCTTATTCAAAATTACATAAATAAAACTATTATTAATATTACAAATAATTTTGAAAAAGATCAGTCTTTTAATACGATAATATCTTCTATAATTATTTTGTTTAAAAAAATTTTTAGTTATAAAATATATAATTATATTGATAATATTATAGTTTTTGATGGATTATTAGTAATAATAAAAATGTTATATCCTTTTGCACCACATATTTGTTTTGTATTATGGAAGTATATGGGTAATAATAATGATATAGATTATCAATCGTGGCCAGTAACTAAAAATATTAATATAAAAAAAATAAAACAAGATTTTAATCTTGTAATACAAATTAATGGTAAAAAAAAGTATATCCTTTCTATTCCGGGAGAATATCGTAAAAAAAATAATAATATTAAAAATTACATATTAACAAATAATAAGATTTCTACATTTCTAATAAATATTAAAATTTTAAAAACAATATATATACCATATAAAATTTTTAATATAGTAACAAAAGAATAAATACATGAATGATAAAATATGTAATAATTTTTATATCAATATGTATAATAAAAGATATTATTGCTATATTATAGCAGGTGATGAATTATTTTTTTTGAAAAAAAATTTAAATTTATTATTAAAAAAATTATTGAGTTTAAATTTTATTAAAAAAAAAATTATTATTATAGATAATAAGATAATTTGGAATAAAATTTTTTCTGAACTTATTATAAAAGATTTTTTTTGTACGAAAAAAATTATACATTTACTTTTTTTAAATAAGAATATTTTTTTCCAATGTCAAAAAAATATTATTTTTTTATTAAAAAATATAGATAAAAATAATATTCTTATTTTAGAAATTCATGATTATATAAATTTTAATATAGAAAAATTAATAAAAAATATTATAAATAATGATAACTGTTTATTTATAAAAAATAATAAATTAAATAATTATCAATTAGATAATTGGATTAATTTATCTTTTAAAAGATTAAATCTAATTATAGATAAAAATTTAATTTTTTTATTAAAAAATTCTTACGCAAAAAATTTAACTTTGTTAAATCAAATTATTAATGATTTATATATACAAAAAAAAAATAATAATCATATTTTATATAAAAATTATTTTAATTTTTTCTCCTATTTAAAAGAGGAAAATTTTATTGATTATATTTTAATAGGAGACTTAAAAAAAAGTTTTCAATTAATTACACAAATAAAATATCATAAATCAAATATTTTTTTAATTTTAAATAAATTATACAAAAATATTTTTCTAATTTTAGAAATATATAAAAAATATAAAAAAAAACCTACTAATTTAATTTTTAAAAAATTATCAATACCTGTATCAAAACAAAAAATTTTTATAAAATTTTTAAATAGAATTAATTATAAACAATTATTTTTAATAATAAAATTCTTACTAAAAATTGAAATAAATATTAAAAGTTTTATAATAAAAAACTATACAGAAAAATATTTTTGGATAGATTTAGAAAAATTAATTTTATTAATATCATAAAATATTTTTAATTATATAGGTATGAAATCATTATGAATGTAAATAATAATTTTTTACAAAATCATATAATAAAATCAAAAATTCTAACAAAAAGAATTAAAATATTAATTAAAATATTTTTAATATTTGTATTAATCGTAATATACAATTTATATTATTTACAAATTTTATCTTATAAAAAATTTAAATTAAAAGCTGAACAAAATTATGTAGGATTTTTTTTTTTAAAACCAAATAGAGGATTAATTTATGATAGAAATGGTATAATTTTAGCTAAAAATATAAATTTTTATCAAATTACAATTAAATATAAAAATTTTGAAGATTTCTATATAAATTTTTTTATTTTACAAAAAATATTAAAATTAGATATTAATCAATGTGATTTTTCTAATTTTATAAAAAAACAAAAAAAACAATATCCTTCAAAACCAATTATATTAAAAATTGATTTAGATCATAAACAAATATCAAAATTTTTAGTAAATAAATTCAATTTTCCTAATATATCATTTAAAATTTATCAGAAACGTTTTTATCCTCAAAGTGATATTTTTGCTCATGTAGTAGGTTATATAAATTTTCTTGATCAAAAAAATATAATTTTTTTAAAAAAAAAACATTCTGTAGAAAATTATAAGGATAATTCCAGTAAAGGTATAAATGGTATTGAAAGATATTATAATAATATATTATATGGTGTTCCTGGTTATCAAAAAATTGCAGTAAATAATAAAGGTATTTTTTCATATAATATATATGAAAAAAAAGCTTATACAGGTAGTGATATTTATTTAACACTTGATTATAATTTACAAAATTATATTCACTCATTAATGAGTGATAAAAAAGGTGCTGTTATTATTAGTGATACAAAAAATGGAGAAATTTTAGCTATGGTTTCAACACCTAGTTTTGATCCTAATATTTTTATAAATAATTTAGAAAAAAATAATATAGATTTTTTATTAAAAAGTAACGATGATTTATTAATTAATAGAACTATTCAAGGAATTTATCCTCCAGCTTCTACTGTAAAACCATATATTGCTTTAATAGCATTAAATTTAAATTTAATAAATAAAAATACTATATTATTTGATCCAGGATGGTGGAAAATTCCTAAATTTAATACAATTTATAAAGATTGGAAAATTAATGGTCATGGATATTTAAATATTATAAAAGCATTACAAGAATCATCTGATTCTTTTTTTTATAAAATAGCTTATAATATAGGAATAAATACAATATATAAATGGATGATAAAATTTGGTTATGGAAATATAACAAATATTGATCTTTTTAATGAAAAAAAAGGTAATATACCTAATAAACAATGGAAAATGAAAAATATACATGTACCCTGGTATATAGGCGATACTATTTCAGTAGGTATAGGACAAAGTTATTGGAATGCTACTCCTATACAAATACATAATGCATTAACTATACTAGTAAATAATGGAATTAGTATTCCTTTACATATCTTAAAAAAGATAAAGCTAAATAATATTTTTTCTTATTATTCATCACCAAAATATAATAGAGTTATTATTTTACCTATTGAATACTGGAATATAATAAAAAAAGGAATGTATAATGTAGTTAACCATAAGAATGGTACTATTTATAAGTATTTTTCTACTGTTAAAAATTATAAAGTAGCAGCCAAAACAGGAACTGCACAAGTTTTTAATTTAAAAAAGAAAAAAAAATATAATATTCATATAATAGAAAAAAAATTAAGAGATCATAAACTTCTTATATCTTTTGGTCCATTTAATAAACCTAGAATAGCTATGACTATAGTTATAGAGAATAGTGATACTACTGTTTCAGTTGGAGATGTTTCAAGAAAAATTTGGGATTATATTTTTATACATCAAGAAAAATTTTTAAATTAAACTATTAAATTATATACTTTTATTATGAAAAAAAAAAAAATTAATTATTTTCTTAATTCTATATTACATATAGATCTAATATTAATAATGTTAATAACCTTAATTTTAATTATTAGTTTATTTATAACATGGAGTGCAACAGGATTATACCATTATAATTTTATTAAACATAAAATAATTCAAATTTTTATAGGTTTTATAGTAATGTTAATTGCAGCACAAATACATCCAGATATTTATGAAAAATATTCTGTTTTATTTTATTGGTTTTGTATTATTTTATTAATTGCTGTAGAATTTTTTGGGCATACTACAAAAGGAGCACAAAGATGGTTAAATATATATTTTGTTAAATTTCAACCATCTGAAATGGTAAAAATAGCTGTTCCCCTAATAATTTCTCATATTATGAATAAAATACAATATCCTATTAACATCAAAACATTTTTAAAAGTTATCATCATTATCCTAATACCTACAATATTAGTAGCAAAACAACCAGATTTAGGTACTGCAATATTAATTAGTTTGTCTGGTATAATTATTATATTTTTATCTGGTTTATCATGGAAAATAATCATAAATAGTACTATTTTATTTATAATTTTTCTCCCTTTTGCATGGATGTTTTTACTACATGACTATCAAAGAGAAAGAATGTTAATGTTATTAAAAACACATTATGATTTATTAGGAATAGGATATCATATTTTTCAATCTAAAACTGCAATTAGTTCTGGAGGTTTATTGGGTAAAGGATGGTTACACGGGACACAAACACAATTAAATTTTTTACCAGAAAAACATACTGATTTTGTTTTTTCTGTATTAGCAGAAGAATTTGGTTTTGTAGGATCATTATTTATAATTTTTATATATTTATTATTAATAATACGAAGTTTATATTTAGCCTTTCAATGTCGTAATTTTTTTAATAAACTAATAATTAGTGGTATAACATTTATGTTATTTTTATGTATATTTATTAATATTAGTATGGTGAGTGGTCTACTCCCTATAGTAGGTATTCCCTTACCATTTCTTAGTTATGGAGGTACATCACTTGTAGTTATTATGGCTAATTTTGGAATTATTATGTCTATGTATACTCATGATAAAATATAATTTAAACAAAATTTTTATTTTTTAATATATTGAAAATAGGATATATAAATATGTATAAAATATTTAATTTTAGTCCAGGTCCTGCTACCATACCTTATGAAGTGTTAAAACAAGTACAAAAAGAATTAATTAATTGGAATAATTTAAATGTTTCAGTTATGGAAATTAGTCATCGTAGTAGCGATTTTATAAATTTATTACAAAATATGAAAAATGATTTAAGAGAATTAATTCATATACCAGAACAATATGATATATTATTTTGTCAAGGAGGAGCTAGAACACAATTTGCTGCAATACCTATGAATCTATTATATTATAATGAAACAGCTGATTATGTAAATATTGGTCATTGGTCTTTACAAGCTATAAATGAAGCAAAAAAATATTGTTTACCCAATATTATTAATCCAGTAAAAAAAAAAAAGGATATATTTTATATAAAAAAAATAAAAAATTGGCATTTAAGTTCAAATTCAAAATATATACATTATTGTCCTAATGAAACTATAGAAGGTATTGCAATTAATGAAGAACCTGAAGAACCTAAATTAAAAAATAAAATTATTATAGCTGATTTATCATCTTTAATTCTTGCAAAAGAAATAAATATCAAAAATTATGGATTAATATATGCAAGTGCACAAAAAAATATTGGTACTGCAGGATTAACTTTAATAATTATTAGAAAAGATTTAATTTATCAAAATACTAAAAAACGTAAAGAAATACCTTCAGTATTAGATTATAATATTATATCTAAACATAATTCTATGTTTAATACACCTCCTACATTTTCTTTATATTTATCTAGCTTAATTTTAAAATGGTTAAAAAAAATAGGAGGAATTAAATATATTAGTAAAATAAATCAAAAAAAATCAAAATTATTATATAATGCTATAGATCAAAGTAGTTTTTATATAAATAAAATAATACCTTCTAACCGGTCTATAACAAATGTTACTTTTTCTTTACAAGAACAAAAAAAAGAAAGTTTTTTTATAAAAAAAGCTCAAGAAAATGGATTATATTATTTAAAAGGACATAAAATAATAGGAGGATTAAGAGCTTCTATATATAATGCTATGCCTATAGAAGGAGTAAAAAAATTAATAAATTTTATGCGTGATTTTGAAAAAAATTACGGATAAATGTTATGATAAATTTAAAATTTAATTAATTAATATATAATGAAAAATATTTTATTTTTAAAACCAGTAAAAAAAATTCAAGGTACTATAAAGTTACCAGGATCAAAAAGTATTTCAAACAGGGTATTATTATTATCTGCTTTATCAAAAGGAAATACTGAATTAGTAAATCTATTAGATAGTGATGATGTACAACATATGTTAAATGCATTACAAAAATTAGGAATTAATTATACTTTATCAAATAACAAAAAAAATTGTTTTATAATAGGTAATAATGGATATTTTAAACCTATAAATAAAATAAAACTTTATTTAGGTAATGCAGGAACTGTAATAAGACCACTAACAGCATTATTATCGTTAAATAATACTTGTGATATTATTTTAACCGGTGAACCTAGAATGAAAGAAAGGCCTATAAAACATCTTGTAGATACATTAAAAACCGGAGGTGCTAAAATTAGTTATTTAGAAAATAAATACTTTCCTCCTATACACCTAAGGGGGGGTTTTAAAAATTATATTAATAATAATCTTGTAATAGATGGTTCGATTTCAAGTCAATTTTTAACTTCTTTATTAATTATAAGTCCATTATTAAATTATGATACATTAATTAATGTAAATGGTCATTTAGTATCTAAACCATATATAGATATGACTATTAAACTAATGAAAATTTTTGGTATTAATGTAAATAATAATAATTATAAACAATTTAAAATTATTGGTAAACAAACTTATATTTCTCCAAAAAAATATGTCATTGAGGGAGATGCATCTTCTGCATCATATTTTTTAGCAGCTGCTGCAATTAAGGGAGGTACAGTAATTTTAAAAAATTTAAATAATAAAAGTATTCAAGGTGATATAAAATATGTAAATATTTTAAAAAAAATGGGTGCCATAATCTCTTATGGTTCAAATTATATTAGTTGTACAAAAAAAGGTATTTTACAATCCATTAATATGGATTTAAATGATATTCCAGATGTAGCTATGACACTAGCAGTAGTAAGTTTATTTGCTAAAGGTATTACAACTATTAAAAATATATATAATTGGAGAGTAAAAGAAACTGATCGTTTAACAGCAATGTCTAATGAATTAAAAAAAACTGGAGCTATTATTATTACAGGTAAAGATTTTATTACAATTAAACCTCCTAAATATATTAAAAAAACTATTATTGAAACCTATAACGATCATCGTATAGCTATGTGTTTTTCATTATTATCATTATCTAAAAATCCTGTAATTATTATAAATCCTAATTGTACTACAAAAACATATCCAAATTTTTTTACAGAATTTAAAAAAATTAGCCATTATTATTAAATAATAAATGATTTTAGTATATGAAAAAATATAATATATAGTTGCAGAAAAAAATTATTAATGTTATATACATATATATTATGTATATAATATTTAATTTTCTCATAAAAGGAATGTATGAGTTTTTATTTAATAAATAATACTTAATATGATTTAAGTTAATATTTATTTTAAAATATTTAAAAGTTACTAATATGAATGAATGTTTTGCTAAATTATTTGAAAAATCATCGAAAAATAAAATTATTAATTTAGGATCTATTGTTTCTGGAACTGTTATTGCTATTGAAAAAGATGTTGTTTTAGTAGATGCAGGTTTAAAATCAGAATCTTATATTCCTATTTCACAATTTAAAAATATAAAAGGTGAACTTGAAATTAAAATAGGTGATGTTATAGACTTAGCACTAGATTCTATAGAAGATGGATTTGGTGAAACTATTTTATCTAGAGAAAAAGCTAAAAGACATGAATCATGGTTATTTTTAGAAAAAGCTAATATAAATAAAAATAATATTAAGGGTATCATAAACGGTAAAGTTAAAGGAGGATTTACAGTAGATCTTAATAATATTAGAGCTTTTTTACCAGGATCTTTGATTGATATTAGACCTATTAGAGATACTTCTCATTTGGAAGGAAAAGAATTAGATTTTAAAGTAATAAAATTAGATAAAAAAAGAAATAATGTTGTTGTTTCTAGAAAAGCAGTTATAGAATCAGAGAATAGTGTTGAAAGAAACTTATTACTTAATACCCTATATGAGGGTATGGAAATAAATGGATTAGTAAAAAATCTTACTGACTATGGAGCGTTTGTTGATTTAGGGGGAGTTGATGGACTTTTACATATTACAGATATGGCATGGAAAAGAGTAAAACATCCTAGCGAAATTGTAAATATTGGAGATAATATTAAGGTTAAGATATTAAAATTTGATAAAGAAAAAGTACGTGTTTCATTAGGATTAAAACAATTAGGTGAAGATCCATGGAAATCTATATCTAAACGTTATCCAGAAAATAGTAAATTAATAGGACGTGTAACTAATTTAACTGATTATGGGTGTTTTGTTGAAATTCAGGAAGGTATTGAGGGATTAGTACATGTTTCTGAAATGGATTGGACAAATAAAAATATACATCCTACGAAAATAGTGTCTGTAAATAGTAAAGTTGAAGTAATGGTATTAGATATTGATGAAGAAAGAAGAAGAATTTCTTTAGGTATTAAACAATGTACTGTTAATCCTTGGTTAGAATTTGCTAAAAATTATAAAAAAGGTGACTGTGTTAATGGAAAAATTAAATCAATTACAGATTTTGGAATTTTTATTGGTTTAATTGGAGGAATAGATGGTTTAGTACATTTATCTGATTTATCTTGGACAAATAATGGAGAAGATGAAATTCTTAAATATAAGAAAAATGATATTATTACTGCTATGGTTTTACAAGTAGATTCAGAAAGAGAAAGAATTTCTTTAGGTATTAAACAATTAACAGAAGATCCTTTAAATTATTATATTTCAGAATATAAAAAAAATAATTTAATTACAGGTGTTATTACGAATATAGATAATAAAAACATTAAATTAAAACTTAATAATGGAATATTAGGTAATATTAAATTAAATGAATATAAAAATAGAATTGAAAATATCATAAAATATTTTAAAATAGGACAAAAAATAGAAGGTAAAATTAGTAATATTGATCGTAAAATTAGGATTGTTAATATAACTATTAATATCAAATCCATAGAAAGTAAAATTATTAAGAAAAATAAACATAATAATTTTTCGAATATTATGACAGAAGCTTTTAAAGCAGCTAAAAAAATTTGAATAGTTAATATGAAATATAAAATTATCCCTGTTACTAATTTTAATCAAAATTGTTATTTAATATGGTGTACAAAAACATTTCAAGCAGCACTTATCGATCCTGGAGGAGAATATAAAAAAATTTTAATTATATTAAAAAAATATAAGTTAAAGATAACTAAAATTTTAATTACTCACGGTCATTTAGACCATATTGGTGCAGCTTATATTTTATCTAAAATATTAGATATACCTGTTTTAGGTCCTCATAGAGAGGATATTTTTTGGATCAAGAATATAAAATTACAAAATAAAATGTTTAATCTTCCATGTTGTAAATTTAAAAATAATATATGGTTAAAAAATAATCAAAATATTTTTATAGGAAAAATTAATTTTCATGTATATCATCTTCCTGGACATACACCTGGTCATATAGTGTTTTTTAATAAATCACATCATGTAATAATTTCAGGTGATATTATTTTTAAAAATAATATAGGCAGAACAGATTTACCTAAAAGTAATTTTTATATTTTAAAAAAATCTATAAAAAAAATATTATCTTTATCAAAAGATAAAGATAATATTATATTACCAGGTCATGGAAAAAAAACTTCTATTTTTGAAGTAAAAAAATTAATTTAAAAATAAAATAACTATTTTTATAGGTTTATTTCTTTATTAAAAATTTTAAAATTAAAAAAATAACTATATATTATCATTATCATAACATATAAAATTTTTATAATTAAATTAAAATTTATAAATCAAACCGATACCAAATAAATTATGATGAAAAATATGATTAGTATTTATATATCTGTTATTTTTACTTAATAAATTAATACGATAGCTTATATAAGCAGATAAATTTTTATTAAATTTATATATTGTATCAACAGATACATATTTTACAAAATTAATATTTCCTCCATCAAAATGTCTACCCCCAGGTATATTACTTCCTTCAGATTGCACATAAGAAACAATAGTTTGTAATTCATTACTAAATTTGTATTGTCCAATGATTTCTAAATTTTTAATTTTATGAGCAAATAAATATCTATAATCAGCTAAATATATTAATGAATTATAAGCTTCACTAAAAACAGCTGCTAAATAAATATTATTTTTTTCGTATTTTGCTCCAATTGCAAAAGCTTTAATATTGTTATTATTTTTATCGTTTTCTTTTTCGTTATTATAACTTTTTTCTTTTATAAGAAAGATTTTATTATTTTTATTATTTATTTTTAAAGCATTAAAATAAGAATATATAAAACTAACTCCAGAATCTCCTAATTTATAAGAAATAGAAGTACCCCATCCATGTCTATTTTTTTCTTTATCTATATAAATATCTTGTTTTTCTAAATTACTATAAAAATCTTCTTTAGGGATATATAATCCTTTGTATTGTAAAGCAAAATTTAGTCCTTTAATTAAATTAAAAAAATTTTTATTTCTATAAGTTATAAGATTATTTGTTCTTCCAAACATAAATTTATCATTATTATTATACATAAATTCATCTGTAAAAAATAAACTTTTTTTTGCATAAGAAGTTACATCATATAATATTCCATAATTTCTTCCGAAATCTATAGAATTGTTACCATTATTAAAACTTAATCCTATTAAACCTAAACGCATTGATGGAAAAACGTTACTATCTATTTCTTTTTGATTTATTGGTAAACTATATTCAAATTGTGCATAACCATAAACATTATTAGATATATTTGTTATCCCCTTAAATCCTAAGATAACATTTGATATAGTATTTTGATATTTTCTTAAAATATTTACATCATTATTAGCATAAGTTCTTTTAATTTCTAAGGATTCATATAAATCCATTTTTTGTCCATTTTTATTATAAATTTCATTAGCATGAACAATACTAATTGAAAATAATAAAAGTATTAAAATTTTAAATATACCAAATCTCATAATTTTTTATCCTTATTAATAATATTTTAAATCTAGTTAGTAATAAAATTTATAAAAAATTATCTTTTTTTATTAAAATCTTGCATTATATGGAGTTCTTGGAAATGGAATAACATCTTTTATATTATTTAAGCCAGTAATATAAGATAATAATCTTTCAAAACCTAAACCAAATCCAGAATGAGGTACTGTTCCATATTTTCTTAAATCACGATACCACCAATAATGATTTTTATTCAATCTTAATTCTTTTAATCTTTTATCTAAAAAATCAATTCTATTTTCTCTTTGAGAACCCCCGATAATTTCACCTATATCAGGTAATAATATATCCATAGATGCTACTGTTCTATTATCATCATTTAAATACATATAAAATGCTTTAATTTTTTTAGGATAATTAAAAATTATTACTGCATTATTAAAATATTTATTGGTTAAATATTTTTCATGTTCTGAAGATAAATCATTACCCCAAATAATAGAATTTAAAAATTTTTCTTTACAATTTTTTAAAATATTAACAGCTTCAGTATACTCAATTATATTGAATTTATTTAATATAATTTTTTCAATTTTATAAAATAAATTTTTTTCTAATTTATTAGATAAAAAAGTAATTTCTTTTTTATGAAAATTAAGAAAATATGTAAAAATTTTTTTTAACATTTTTTCTGCAAATTTCATAATATTTTTTAAATTAGTAAATGCTATTTCTAATTCTAACATCCAAAATTCTGCTAAATGACGTTTAGTATTTGAATTTTCAGCCCTAAAAGTAGGTCCAAATGTATATACTTTAGACATAGAACAAGCATAAGTTTCTAAATTTAACTGTCCAGAAACAGTTAAAAAAGATTCTTTACCAAAAAAATCTTTTTTAAAAATATTTATATTTTTTTTATATTGAATATTTTCAAAATCTAAAGTAGATACTTTAAACATTTTACCTGATCCTTCAGTATCTATAGTTGTAATTATTGGAGTATTTATACAAAAAAAATTTTTTTTATTTAAAAAATTATGTATAAATAAAGCTATATTATGTCTAATTCTTGTTATGCAACTAATTATTGTTGTCCTAGAACGTAAATGAGATACTTCTCTTAAATATTTTAAACTATGTTTTTTAGGAGAAATAGGATATTTTCCTGGATTTTCAACCCAACCTAAAATTTCTATTTTTGTAGCATATATTTCATAATTTTTTTTATTTTTAAGAGAAAATTTTAGTTGCCCAGTAACTTTTAAAGAACAACCACTGGTAATAGATAAAATTTCATTTTTATAATTATATAATGTATTATTAGCAATAATTTGTATATCATATATATATGATCCATCATATAAATTAATAAAAGAAATTCCTAATTTTGAATGTCTTTTATTACGAACCCATCCTCCTATTGATATTATTTGATTAATTTTAAATTTTCCAGTTACTAATTCTGATATACTAGAAATTAAACACATTATTATTTTCTCTTAACTTAAAAATTTTAAAAATTTTTTAAAATATTTTATTTCATATATTTTAATTTATAAAAATTATAATTTCAATTATTTTTATTTAAATTTAAAATATTAAATATATTTTTTCCCATTTAAATATATAAATTTATATAGTTTTTATTTATTACAAAAAAAAAATTTTTATTAATTTAGATAATAATAAAAGTTTATTTCTACTTTTAAATTTTTTAAATAATGTTTTTTATGGTTTTTTAATAAGAAAAAAAAGAAATTAATTATTATTAATAATTTATTGTTAGTAATTAATTTTATATTATTTATAATAACCATGTTTATATTTTTTATTAAAAATATTTTAGTTCAAAACTTATATATATATTTATATCTTAGCATTATTTTAATTCATTAATATCATTAATTAACAATATGTTTTTATTTTAGAAAGTTTATGAAACTAAAATTTTAATATTTTAAAAAAAATTATGAAAACATTTCTATATTATAAAAATATTATTATGCAATAATATGATACTAATTTAATTTATGAATTAAAAGAATAATTTATATAAAATCTCAATTATATTATTTTTAAGTTACTACTACATTTTTTTTAAAAAATTTTTCTATTTGTATAAAAATGCTATAAATAGATAAGAATAATGTATTTCAAATTGTAAATTAATAATAATTTTAATATTTTTAACAATTTTATATTAACTATATCTATCTATAGATAGATAGTTCCTTTATTATTATTAGTAATATTTATTATTGATAATAAATTAGTAGTATCTAAATTTTTTTATTTATTCAATATAAATAAACAATTATATTAAACATATTTATTTCTTTATAATTAAGATAATTTTAATTATTTTTTTTAAAATCATGATTAATTTTATGAACTATTTTAATACCTAAATCTTTAAAATTTTCAATTTGAGATATTATATTTCCTTTTCCTAAAAATAATTTTTTTATAGATGAATTATAATTCATTTGTAATTTATCTATATTTTTTTCTAAAATATACATATCATCAATAAATAATCGAATTTTATTATATAATTTTGTTGCTCTATCAACAATTAATAAAGAATTTTTGTTTTGTTTTTCAAAACGCCATAAATTTTCTATAATTCTTAAAGAAATCATTAGAGTTGTAGGACTAACTAACATAATATTTAATTTTAAAGCATCATATAAGAGTGAGGGTTTATAATTTATAGCTAAAGATAATGCAGATTCAATAGGAATAAACATTATTATATAATCTAATGTTTGTAAATTAGATAAATATTGATATTTTTTATTACTTAATAATTTTAAGTGATTACGTATAGCTATAATATGATCATTTAATGCTTTTTTTTGTTTTATTTTATTATCAGTATTAAAATAACGTTCGTATGCTATTAATGTCATTTTAGAATCTATAATAATTTTTTTATTATAAGGTAAATTAACTATTACATCAGGTTGTATTTTTTTTATATTATTTAATTCAATTTTTTTTTGTATTTCATATTCATATCCTCTTCTTAAACCAGAAGATTCTAAAATTTTATTTAATACTAATTCTCCCCAAATACCTTGTATTTTATTATTTCCTTTTAATGCATTAGTTAAATTAATAGCTTCATTTGAAATATGTATATTTAATTTTTTTAAATTTTTAATTTCATGAATTAATATATTTCTTTCTTTAGATTCATGATATAAATTTTTTTGCAATTGTTTTTGTAATGATTCTAATTTTTCATTTAAAGGATAAATAATATTTTTAATATTATTATTATTATATTGATTTATTCTATTTTCACTTTTTTCTAAAATATTATGAGCTAAATTTTTAAATTCTGTATTAAAATAGTTATTTTTATCATAAATAATTTTTTCTTTTTTATTAAAAAAAATAGTAGTTTCATTTAATCTAACTTGTAATTCTTTAATTTTAATTTTTAAGTCTATGATTATTTCTTGTTTTTCAAAAATAATTTTATTTAGATGTTTATTTTCTATTTTAAATTTTTCTAAAAATTCAATTTTTTCATTTTTTTTTATTAATTCAAAATGTAATTCTTGGTTTGTATTTTTTATTTTATTTAAATATTTTTTATATAAAAAAAATATTATTGTAAATAATAATATTAAAAAAAAAATATAATTTTTATACATTAACATTTTTAAATCCTCATAATAAATTTTTATTTAAATATTTTTAGTAATAAAATTTTAAATAAAAAATATATTTTAATTGACTTTTTTTTATAAATATGAATTAATTGTATTATAAATAGGCTTGTAGCTCAGATGGTTAGAGCACACCCCTGATAAGGGTGAGGTCAGTGGTTCAAATCCACTCAAGCCTACTAAAATAAAATATAGGGGCTATAGCTCAGATGGTAGAGCATCTGCTTTGCACGCAGAGGGTCAGCGGTTCGATCCCGCTTAGCTCCACATAATATGTAAATCTATTTTTTTAAAAATAAAAATTTTATCATTTTATTTTTTAAATAAGTAATATGTTTTTGATTTGTCATATTAAGTTTTTTTTCATTAATAATTTTAGTTTGATGCAAAATCCATTTTTCCCAAGCATTTTTAGATATATGATTATATATAATTTTACCAATATTACCTGGATATACTTTATTATGTAATTTTTCTAATTTACACTGATAATAAATACAAAAAATTTTTTTTATCATAAAATTTTTTCTTATTTAATGTATATTATTATTTAATAATATAATATTATATTAATTAATTATTAATATAACATATAATTTTATATGAATTTTTATATTAAAAGTTTTAATTGTCGTTTTAGAAAACTAAAAAAATCTAAAAAAATATTTTTTGATAAATATTTTTATGATATTAATATTAATTATAAAAATGAATTAATAAATTTCCATAAAATTTTTAAAAATAAATTACCTATTATAATTGATATTGGTTTCGGTATAGATAGTAATATTATAAATCTTGCAATGAATAATCCTAAATATAATTTTATTGGTATAGAAGTATATTTACCTGGAGTTATCAAATGTTTAAAAAATATTATTAATAATAAAATAAAGAATCTGAAATTGATTTACTATGATGTTTTTTTTGTATTTAAAAATATGATACCAAATTGTTCTATTAAAATAGTTCAATTATATTTTCCAGATCCATGGCCAAAAAAAAAACATCAAAAAAGAAGATTATTACAACAAAATTTTTTAAAAATTATTTATTCTAAATTAATTAATAATGGTTTATTATATATAGTTACTGATTGTAAAAATTATAAAGAAAGTATCAATCAAAATATAATAAATTTAAATAATAATTCTTCTTTATTTAAAGAATCAAATTATTATAAAGATATATATAAAAATTTTAATTTATTTACATTAAAAACTAATTTTTTAAATAAAGCAAGAAAAAAAAATAAAAAAATATATTTTATAGAATATCAAAAATAAAATTATTTAAATAAATATTTCTAATAAATCATTTAAGTATAAATATCCTTTATTTGTAATATACCAAAAATTATTATCTTCTTTTAAGTATCCTGATTTGATTGACTTATTAATTAAAGGTATAATTTTTATGATTTTTATACCAGTAAAATAAAAAAATTCTTGTTTATAAATTTTTTTGTATAATCTAAAACGATTTAAAAAAAATTCAAATATTATATCTTTATGTGATAACCTTCTTATAGAAGAAATAAAATTTCTATTCATGTATTGTTTAATGTTATTATTTTTAGTAATTCTAATAATTTTATTATTTGATAAAGTAATTTTACTATGTGCACTACATCCAATACCTAAATAATTACCAAAATACCAATAATTTAGATTATGTATACACTGATATTTATTATTTTTTACAAAAGAAGAAATTTCATATTGAAAATACTTATTTTTAGAAAAAAATTTTTTACCTTGTAAAAATATTTTCCATAAAAAATCATTACTTAATAAATTTCTTGGTTTTTTTTTATAAAAAATAGTATTTTTTTCAATAGTTAATTGATACCATGAAATATGATTTGGTTTAAAAGAAATTATTTTACATAAATCTTGATAAGATTCATTTAATGATTGTCCTGGTATACCGTAAATTATATCTAAATTAAAATTACGAACATTATTTTTCTTTAAAATATTAATAGCGTTTATAGCTATTTCAGATGAATGTAATCTACCTAATATTTTTAAATTTTTATTATTAAAACTTTGAATACCAATAGAAAAACGATTTATACCAATATTAATATAATCTATTATTTTTTTTTCAGATATAGAAGTAGGATTTATTTCAATAGTAATTTCTGCTAATTCTAATATATAAACTCTTTTTTTTATTTCTTTTAAAAGAAAAGATATATATTTTGTACATATCAAACTTGGTGTACCTCCTCCAAAAAAAATACTTTTAATATAAATTTTTTTTTTCAAAAAAGATAAAGTTTGATCTAAATCTAATAATAAACTATTTATATATTGAAATTGTAATTTTTTATTTTTTTTTATAAAATTTTTTGAAAAAAAATCACAATAAGGACATTTTTTCAAACACCAAGGAATGTGAATATATAAACTATAATATTTATTCAAAAAAATCATATTTTAAATTAAAAACCAAAATTGTGGAAATAAGTCAATTAATAAATTATTTAAAAAATATAATATTATATTAATAACAAATAAAATAATATTTAAATAATAAATATCTGGAAATATTATTTTTATAGAAGAATATATTTGATTAACAAATATTTCTAAAATTTCATTAAGATTTAAAAATCTTATATTAATATAATTTAATATTAAATATGTAGTAATAATATAAAATATAAAGCATCCAACAATTTTCAATAATATTAATATACTAACTAAAAAATATGTTTTTATACTGTGATCAAATAAACTTTCATGTTGTAGTAATATTACTATAGGATATTTCAATAATAAAAAAAAGAAAACTAACATTATATATATTAATTTATTATTTTTTATAGGAAAAATTTTTTTAATATATTTTGTACATATATCTGTTAACATTATAATAAATCTTATAAAAGAATTATAATAATTATTAATAGAATAATAAATCCATAGTCTTAATAAAAAAATTAATATTATAATGTTCATTAAATGTTTATATAAACATATAATTTTAATCATAAAAAACTCCAAAATATATAAAATATTTTTACAAAAATATTTTATTCAGAATGTTTATTTATTATTCTCAAACCAACTTTGTAAAATAATTGATGCTGATAATGAATTTATATCACTTTTTTGTAAAGTTTTCCAACCTCCATTAGTAAATAAAATATCTTTAGCTTCAACTGTACTTAATCGTTCATCATGAAATTCAATATTGTTAATATGAAATTTTTTTTTTATATGAATAGCAAATTTTTTAACTAAAATAGTAATATATTGATTACTACCATCCATTTGTAATGGTAAACCAATAATAATTTTAATTGGTTTCCATTGATTAAATAAATCATTAATTTTTATCCAATTAATTACACCAGATTTTTTATTTTTGATAACCTTGAGTGTATGTGCTATACGTATAATACTTTGACCTACTGCAACACCTATATTTTTAGTTCCATAATCAAAAGCTAACAATGTCATTTTAAAATTCTTTTATATATAATTTATAATATTTATGAATTATATTATACCATTAATAATTTTTATCTAATATTTAAATAAATTTTTTATTTTAAATAGTTTTTTTCATTTTATAAATATAAAAATATTGCTTTATTTATACATTATAAGTCATAATAATATAATTATTTTTATTAAATCATAATAGGTCTCTCAATATATATATGTTTTATAGAGAGTTACTTTAATTTTTAAATAGGAGATTCTGGTCTTATGCAGAACCAAAGGATCCGTATTCGTCTAAAAGCATTTGATCACCGTTTAATTGATCAATCAACAGCGGAAATCGTTGAAACTGCTAAGCGTACTGGTGCTCAAGTTCGTGGTCCTATACCTTTACCTACTCGTAAAGAAAAATTTACAATATTGATTTCTCCTCATGTAGATAAAGATGCTAGAGATCAATATGAAATTCGTACTCATAAACGTTTAGTCGATATTATAGAACCCACAGAAAAAACTGTAGATGCATTAATGAGATTAGATTTAGCAGCTGGAGTTGATGTACAAATTAGTTTAGGTTAAAAACAAAATATATTCAATATAATAGTGGAGTATATAATATATGATTGGATTAATAGGTAAAAAAATGGGAATGACTAGAATTTTTACTGAAGAAGGTATATCTATTCCAATAACTGTTATACAATTTGAAAATATCCGAGTAACACAAATTAAAACTATTTTAAATGATGGATATAATGCTATTCAAATGACTACAGGTTTTAAAAAAACTAGTCGTATAAATAAAGCTGAAATAGGACATTTTTTAAAAGCTAAAACTGAAGCTGGTTCTATTTTATGGGAATATCGTATTCAAGATTATAGTATCAATAAATTTTATGTAGGTCAAAAAATAAATATTGATATTTTTAAACAAATAGTTAAAGTAGATGTTACTGGTTTTTCAAAAGGAAAAGGATTTGCTGGTACTGTAAAAAGATGGAATTTTAAAACACAAGATTCTAGTCATGGAAACTCTCTTTCACATAGAGTTCCTGGTTCTATTGGACAAAATCAAACTCCAGGAAAAGTATTTAAAGGAAAAAAAATGGCTGGTCAGTTAGGAAATAAAAAAATTACTATACAGAATTTAAATATTATAAAAGTAGATTTAATTAAAAATCTTTTACTTATTAAAGGAGCTGTACCAGGTTATACAGGTAGTAATGTAATTGTAAAACCAGCAATAAAAAATTTAAATAAATAATAAATATACTAATTTTAGGATGTATAATGGAACTTATAACAGAAGATACAAAAGATAAAGTTATAGTTTCAGATATTATTTTTAATAGAAATTATAACAAAATATTAATACATCAAGTTATAGAATCTTATAGAACAATAGGTAGACAAGGAACTAAAGCACAAAAAAATAAAGGAGAAGTAAGAGGTTCTAATAAAAAACCATGGAGACAAAAAGGCACAGGAAAAGCAAGAGCAGGATCTAGAAAAAGCCCTATTTGGCGTTCTGGGGGGGTAACTTTTGCTGCAAAAAATAAAATTTATAATAAAAAAATTAATAAAAAAATGTTTCGTAATGCATTAAAAAGTATTTTTTCAAAACTAATTAAAGAAAATAGAATTCTTTTATTTAAAGAATTTACAATAAATAAACCAAAAACTAGAATTTTAGTTAAAAAATTACAAAAATACTTATCACAAAAAATAATGATTATTACTACATTAGTTAATAATAATTTATTTTTAGCATCTCGTAATTTATATAATATTAAAATTACAAATTCAATAAATATTAATCCTGTTAATTTAATTAATTCTAATAAAATAATTATAACTATTAATGCTATTAAACATATAGAAGAGTTGTTAAAATGAGTTTAAAAGAATTTGATTTTAAAATTATTAAAGGTCCACATATATCTGAAAAATCTTCTTTAGTTAAAGAAAAGACAAATACAATAATTATTAAAGTTTTAAAAAAGGCAAATAAAATAGATATTAAAAGAGTAATAAAAAAAATATTTAATGTAAAAATAAAAAATATTAACACCCTAATTATTAAGGGAAAAAGAAAAAAAAACAAAAAATGTAAATTCAAAAAAGAAAATTGGAAAAAAGCATATATAACTTTAGAAAAAAATCAAAAAATTAATTTTAATACAAATAAAAAATTATAAAGGTTAAAATTAAAAAATGATAGTTAAAAAATATAAACCTACATCTCCTGGTAGGAGACATATGATTCGAGTAGTAAATAGTTTTTTATATAAAGGTAAACCTTTTTACCCTAAAATAGTAAAAAAAAATAAATCAGGTGGAAGAAATAATCATGGTAAAATTACAACTCGTCATATAGGTGGTGGTCATAAAAAATTATACCGAATTATAGATTTTAAAAGAAATAAAGATAATATTCCTGCTATAGTAGAAAGAATAGAATATGATCCTAATCGTTCTGCTAATATTGCTCTTATTAAATATAAAGATGGAGTAAAAACATATATTTTATCTCCAAAAAATTTAAAAATTGGTGATATAGTAGAATCAGGAAAAAATGTTAGTATTAAAATTGGTAATACATTACCTATAAAAAATATTCCTGTTGGAAGTATTTTACATAATGTAGAAATAAAACCTGGTAAAGGTGGACAAATAGCTAGAGCAGCTGGTACATATGTTCAATTAATAGCAAAAGAAGAAACTTACATAAGTTTAAGATTAAAATCTGGAGAAATACGTAAAATAAAATCTAATTGTAGAGCAACATTAGGAGAAATTGGTAATAATGAACATATGTTAAAATCTTTTGGTAAAGCAGGAGCAAAACGATGGAAAGGAATAAGACCTACAGTAAGAGGAACAGCAATGAATCCTATTGATCACCCCCATGGGGGAGGTGAAGGTAAAAACTTCGGTAAGCATCCTGTTACTCCTTGGGGTATTAAAACAAAAGGTAAAAAAACTAGAAAAAATAAAAGAACAGAAAAATACATTATAAAACATCGTAATACTTAATATAAAAAAAGGTAATAGAATGTCACGTTCTTTAAAAAAAGGTCCTTTTATAGATAAACATTTATTTAAAAAAATTGAAAAAGCAATATTAAACAAAGATAAAAAACCATTAAAAACATGGTCTAGACGTTCTACTATATTTCCGAATATGATTGGATTAACTATAGCTGTACATAATGGTCGTCAACATATTCCAATATATATCACTAATGAAATGGTTGGTCATAAACTAGGTGAATTTTCTCCAACACGTACATATAGAGGACATACAGCTGATAAAAAAATTAAAAAAACATTAAAAAAATAAAATATTATATAATAAGTAGGAAAAAATGGAAATTTTATCAAAATATAAATACGCTCCTTCTTCTACACAAAAATTAAGAATTATAGCTAATTTAATTCGAGGAGAAAAGATATCTAAAGCTTTAGATATCTTAAATTTTTCAAATAAAAAATCTGCTGTTTTAATAAAAAAAACATTAAATTCAGCTATATCTAATGCTGAACATAATTATGGCATAGATATAGATAACTTATTAATAAAAAAAATTTATATAGATTTAGGTACTAATATGAAACGTATTATGCCTAGAGCTAAAGGTAGATCAGATAGGATTTTAAAATATACAAGTCATATTACTATTATTTTAACAGATAAAACATAATTGGAGATAATTATAATGGGTCAAAAAACACATCCTAATGGTTTAAGGTTAGGAATAAATAAAATATGGAATTCTGTTTGGTTTGCTAATAAAAAAGATTATGCAAATTATTTATATAGTGATTTTAAAGTAAGAGAATTTTTAAAAAAAAAACTAGCAAAAGCATCTATTTCTAAAGTTATAATAGAAAGACCATCTAAAAGTATTAGGGTAAATATTCACACAGCACGTCCTGGTATAGTTATAGGTAAAAAAGGTGAAGATGTAGAAAAACTTAGAAAAATAATTTCAAAAATTACAAAAGTACCTGCACAAGTTAATATTACAGAAGTCAGAAAACCGGAATTAGAAGCAAAATTAGTAGCTGATATTATATCTACACAATTAGAAAAAAGAATTATGTTTAGAAGAGTTATGAAAAGAGCAGTGCAAAATTCTATGAGATTAGGAGCAAAAGGAGTAAAGGTAGAAGTTAGTGGTCGTTTAGGGGGCACAGAAATTGCACGTACAGAATGGTATAGAGAAGGAAGAGTACCATTACATACTTTAAGAGCAGATATTGATTTTAGTTTATCAGAAGCTCATACTACCTATGGTATAATAGGTATTAAGGTATGGATTTTTAAAGGAGAGATTTTAAAACATGATTTAACAAAAAAAATTAATTTTACAAAAAATTTTACATATAATTCTTATAAAATGAAAAAAAAAAGGAATACAAATAAAAAAGGAGATTAATAGTATGTTACAACCAAAACGTACAAAATTTAGAAAAATGCAAAAAGGAAGAAATCGTGGTGTTATTATAGGTATGAATATTCATTTTGGTACTTATGCTTTAAAAGCTATACAGCGAGGAAGAATAACTTCTAAACAAATAGAATCAGCAAGAAGAGCTATTAGTCACTCTATGAAAAGACAAGGAAAAATATGGATTAGAATTTTTCCAGATAAACCTATAACAGAAAAACCTTTAGAAGTAAGAATGGGAAAAGGTAAAGGTAATGTTGAATATTGGGTATCTTTAATTCAACCAGGAAGAATTTTATATGAAATTGATGGAATTTCAGAAGATCTAGCTCGTCAGGCTCTAAAATTAGGTGCAGCAAAATTATCTGTTAAAACAATTTTTTTAAAAAAATAAAATTAATATTATATGAAAATAACTGAGCTTTTAAAAAAAGAAAATCAAGAATTAGAAAATGAATTGTTAAGTTTATCTAGAGAACAATTTAATTTAAAAATTCAATTAGCATTAGGAAATTTAAAACATACTCACTTATTAAAAAAATCTAGAAAAAATATTGCAAGAATAAAAGAAATTTTATTTCAAAGAAAAAAGAAAGGATTATAAATTCATGCAAAAAAAAATAAAAACCTTAAAAGGTAAAGTTATAAGTAATAAAATGCAAAAATCTATCATTGTTCATATTAATAGATTAATAAAACATCCTATATATGGTAAATATATTAATCGTACTACAAAATTACATGTACATGATGAAAAAAATATATGTAATATTGGAGATTTAGTTGAGATTAAAGAATTTCGTCCAATATCTAAAACTAAATCTTGGATTTTAGTAAAAATTATAAAAAAATCAATAACCTAATTATAACATATTATTTAATAAATTTTAATAAAAATTTATTAAAATATATAATATATTATTTTCCATAATTAAAAAAAAAGATAAAATTATATGATACAAGAACATACAATATTAAATATTGCAGATAATTCAGGTGCAAAAAGTGTTATGTGTATCAAAGTATTAGGTGGATCACGACGTCGATATGCTAATATTGGAGATATTATTAAAGTTACTATTAAAGATGCAATACCTAGAGGTAAAGTAAAAAAAGGTGATGTATTAAAAGCAGTAATTGTAAGAACTAAAAAAGGGATAAGACGTTTTGATGGTTCAATTATACGTTTTGATAATAATGCTTGTGTATTATTAAATGATACTAATGAACAATTAATTGGTACAAGAATTTTTGGACCAATTACTAGAGAATTACGAAATGAAAAATTTATGAAAATTATTTCATTAGCTCCAGAAGTTATTTAAATTAATGAGATATAAAGAGATGAAAAGTAAATTACGTTGTAATGATGAAGTAATGATTTTAGTAGGAAAGGATAAAGGTAAAAAAGGTATAATTAAATATTTTATAAAAAAAAATTTTGTGGTTGTTAAAGGTATAAATTTTATAAAAAAACATAGTAAACCTAATCCTGCAATATCACATAAAGGAGGAATTATAACAAAAGAAGCAGCAATTCATATTTCAAATATAGCTATTTTTAATAGCAAAACAAATAAAATAGATAAAATAAAAATTAAATATTTAAAAGGAATTAAAAAAAGATTTTTTAAATCAAATAATGAAATTTTAAAATAAATTAAAGATAATATTAAATGTTAAAATTATATAATTTGTATAAAACAAAAATAGTTAAAAAATTAATATTAGAATTTAAATATACTTCTATTATGCAGGTACCTTGTATTAAAAAAATTACTTTAAATATGGGTGTTGGTAAAGTTATTCTTGATAAAAAACATTTAGATAATGCTATTAATGATTTGATGCTTATTAGTGGTCAAAAACCATTAATTACTAAATCACGTAAATCTATAGCTAGTTTTAAAATTAGAAAAGGATATCCTATCGGGTGTAAAGTCACGTTAAGAAAAACAAGAATGTGGGATTTTTTTGATCGTTTATTATTAATTGTATTACCTAGAATAAGAGATTTTAGAGGTTTATCAAAAAAATCTTTTGATAAAAATGGTAATTATAGTATTGGTATAAAAGAACAAATCATTTTTCCAGAAATTAATTTTGATAAAATAGATTATTTAAGAGGATTAGATATTACAATAACTACAAACAAAATTTCAAATAAAGAAAGTTATGCATTATTTAAAGCATTTAATTTCCCATTTAGATCTTAAATAAAGGTTTTATATGACTAAAGAATGTATTAAAGCACGTGAATTAAAACGTATAAAATTAGGAAAAAAATTTTTTTTAAAAAGAAAAAAATTAAAAAAAATTATTTCTGATATAAATACATCTAATACATCTCGTTTAGATGCTATTTTTAAATTACAATCTTTACCTAGAGATTCTAGTTTATCTAGACAAAGAAATAGATGTAAATTAACTGGTAGACCACATGCGTTTCTCAGAAAATTTGGGTTAAGTAGAATAAAATTAAGAGAAGCTGCAATGAAGGGAGATATACCTGGGTTAAAAAAATCTAGTTGGTAATTTTATACTTTTAAAAAAAATATAGGATCATATTAATATGAGTATACAAAATCCTGTTGCAGATATGGTTACAAGAATACGTAATGGTCAATTATCCTTTAAATCTAAAATTATTATGCAATATTCAAAATTTAAAAAATCTATTGCTGAAATTTTAAAAAATGAAGGTTATATAAAAAATTATAGTATTATAAAAAATAATAATACTTTATTAGAAATTAATTTAAAATATTTTAAGGGTAAAGGTGTTATAGAAAAAATACAATGTATTAGTCGCCCGGGATTAAGAATTTATAAAAAAAAAAGGAACTTACCTAAGGTAATATCTGGTTTAGGTATTGCAATTATTTCAACATCAAAAGGACTTATGACTGATTATTATGCAAGACATTATGGATTAGGTGGGGAAGTTATATGTTATGTGTCTTAAAGAGGTACATTAATTAATGTCTAGAATAGCAAAAAAATTAATTATTATTCCTGATAATATTAAAGTTTTTATTAAAAAACAAACTATAAGCATAATGGGTAATAATAAAATATTAAAAAATATTTTTAATAAAAATGTAAAAATTATATTAAATAATAATAAAATATCATTTATACCTAAAATTAAATGTAAAAATGGATGGGCTCAAGCTGGAACAGTTCGTTCTTTAGTAAATTCTATGATTATTGGAATTACAAAAGGTTTTAAAAAAAAATTAATATTATCTGGTGTGGGATATAAATTTTCTATTAAAAACAATATATTATATTTAATGATTGGTTTTTCACATACAATATCATATACCATACCTGATGGTATTTTTGGAAAATGTTTAAATTCAAATGAAATTATTTTAAAAGGAATAAATAAGCAATTATTAGGACAAGTAGCTGCAAATATCAGATCTTATCGCCCTCCAGAACCATACAAAGGAAAAGGAATTCGTTATGATAATGAAATTATCAAAATAAAAGAAACCAAGAAAAAATAGTATTTATAATAAGGTTTAAAATAATGAATGTTAAAAAAAATTCTCGTATACGTAGAGCGACGAAATTTCGTAAAAATTTACAAAAATTTAACAATATACGTTTGTTAATACATCGTACCTCAAGACATATATATGCTCAAATAATTTCAAAAGATAATAAAATTTTAGTAACAGCTTCAACTTTAGAAAAAAAAATAAGAAAAAAATTAAAATATACAGGTAATATTAAAGCTTCTATATTAATAGGTATTAAAATAGCAAAAAGATCTATTAAAAAAGGTATTTTAAGTGTATCATTTGATCGATCTGGTTTTAAATATCATGGACGTATTAAAGCATTAGCAAATTCTGCACGTAATACAGGTTTAAATTTTTAATTAATTTAAAAAAGAAAAATATTTATGAATATTTATGATGATAAAAATCAAAATAATGAATTAAAAGAAAAATTAATTACTGTTAATAGAGTATCTAAAACAGTTAAAGGTGGTCGTGTGTTTTCTTTTACAGCTTTAACAGTAGTAGGTAATGGCAAAGGAAGAATAGGTTTTGGATATGGTAAGGCTAAAGAAGTACCTAGTGCAATACAAAAAGCCATGGAAAAAGCTAAAAAAAACATGATTAATATTTTTATAAAAAATAATACAATACAATATCCTATTAAAGGATATCATACTGGTTCTTTTGTTTATATACAACCAGCATCTGAAGGAACTGGTATTATAGCTGGGGGAGCTATGAGAGCAGTATTAGAAGTAGTTGGAATTTATAATGTTTTAGCTAAAGCATATGGATCTACTAATCCTATTAATATTGTTAAAGCAACTATGAAAGGATTATCTAACATTCATTCATTAAAAATGATTGCAGCTAAAAGAAATAAGACTATAGAAGAAATAAAAAGGAATATAATAAATGTTAAAAATAATTAAAATTACACAAATTAAAAGTTCTATTGGTAGATTACCTAAACATAAAGCAATTTTAAATAGTTTAGGATTAAAACGTATCAGACATACTGTTATTAAAAATAACAAACCACATATCTTGGGTATGATTAAAAAAATTTCTTATATGATTAAGGTTATATATTAATATGTATTTAAATAAATTATTTTATAATATTAAAAAAAATAAAAAAAGATTAGGAAGAGGCATAGGTTCAGGTAAAGGTAAAACTAGTGGTAGAGGTCATAAAGGACAAAAATCTCGTTCTGGATATAATATTAATAAAACATTTGAGGGAGGACAAAGTCCATTACATAGAAGATTACCTAAGTTTGGTTTTAAATCAAAAAAAAAAATGTTTTTTAAAGAAATTAGATTAAGTGATTTAAATAAAATTAATGGAAGTTATATTAATTTAAATACTTTAAAATCTAGTAAAATAATTAGTAAAAAAATTAAATATATTAAAATTATTAATACAGGAAATATAGATAGTCCTAAAAAAATTATTAAATTAAATTGTACAAAAAACGTAAAAATAATAATTAAAAAATTAGGTGGAATAATCGAGGAATAAAAAATAAATGATTAAATCATTTAACCAAATAAATTTTCAAAGTACTAAAAATGGTCTTCTTGAATTAAAAGAAAGATTTCTTTTTTTTATAAGTTCTATAATAATTTTTCGTATAGGTTCTTTTATACCAATTCCTGGAATTAACACTAGCATATTACATGCATTAATTTTAAAACAGCATGGTAATATTATAGATATGTTTAATATGTTTTCAGGAGGTGCTTTAAGTAGATCATCAATTTTTGCTTTGGGAGTTATGCCTTATATATCTGCTTCTATAATAATACAAATTTTAACATCACTTCATCCTTTTTTTATTTCTTTAAAAAAAGAGGGTGATACTGGGAAAAAAAAAATTAATAAATATACTAAGTATAGTACATTAGTTTTATCTATATTGCAAGCAATAGGAATAACTTTTGGATTATCTCGTTTTACAGGTATTAAAAATTTAATAATAAATCCTGGTATTTATTTTTATACAGTTTCTGTTATAAGTTTAATTACAGGTACTATATTTTTAATGTGGTTGGGTAGACAAATAACAAAAAGAGGTATTGGTAATGGAGTATCTATAATTATAGTAATAGGAATATTATCTTCTTTACCTTCTACAGTTAATAGAATAATTTTACAAATAAAATTAGGCAATTTAAATTTTTTTAATGTTTTTATAATATTTTTATTTATATTTTTAATTACTTTATTTATTGTTTTTATAGAAAAAGGACAAAGAAAAATAACAGTACAGTACGCTAGAAAATATTATGGAAAACAAAATTACAATATGCAACAATATACTCACTTACCATTAAAAATTAACATGTCTGGAGTAATACCAGCAATATTTTCTTCTAGTATTATTTTATTAATTTCTACCATATTTACATGGTTTAGTCATATTTTTCATTATAATTGGATGCAAAATATTGCTATGTCTTTACAACCTAGACAATTGATATATCTCATATTATACGTATTATCAATTATATTTTTCTGTTTTTTTTATACTTTTTTAATTTTTAGTCCTAAAGAAACTGCAAATAATTTAAAAAAATCAGGTGCTTATATTTCTGGAATTCGTCCAGGAGAACAAACATCTAAATATATTAAAAAAATACTCATGAGATTAACATTAATTGGAAGTTTATATATTACATTTATATGTCTTATTCCTGAATTTTTACGTAATATTATTGTTATGCCTTTTTATTTTAGTGGTACATCATTACTTATAGTTATAGTTGTAATTATAGATTTTATTACACAAATTCAAACGCTAATTATGTCTACTCAATATGAATCTATACTCAAAAAAATAAATTTTAAAAATTAATTTAACAAAAATTATATTATAATATTTGGGAGATAAAAAAATGAAAGTTCGTACTTCAATAAAAAAAATATGTCGTAATTGTAAAATAATTCGTAGGAATAGAATAATACATGTTGTTTGTAAAACAGATCCTAAACATAAACAACGTCAAGGATAATTGAATTTTATATATTTTAAATATTATATTAAAATAAAGGAAAAATATATGATTCGTATAGCTGGAATAAATATTCCTGATAATAAACGTATTATAATAGCTTTAAAATATATTTATGGTATTGGTACATCTAATGCTTCTTATATATGTAAAATAATAAATATTTCTGAAAATATTAAAATTAATCAACTTTCAAAAGAAAAAATAGATTTATTAAGAAATACTATATCAAAATTTCAAATAGAAGGAGATTTAAGAAGAAGTGTTAATTTAAATATTAAAAGATTAGTTGATTTAGGTTGTTATAGAGGATTACGTCATAGAAAAGGATTACCTGTAAGAGGACAACGTACTAAAACTAATGCTCGTACTAGAAAAAAATTACATAAATATTTAAAAAAATAAAATTATATTAGGTATATATAATGAAAAAAAAATCTTTAAATTTAAAAAAAAATTTTAAAAAAAATATATTAGATGGTATAGCACATATACATGCTTCATTTAACAATACTATTGTTACTATTACTGATAGACAAGGTAATTCATTAGGATGTGCTACAGCAGGAGGATCTGGTTTTAGAGGATCTAGAAAATCTACTCCCTTTGCAGCACAAGTAGCTGCTGAAAAATGTGCAGAAATAGTTAAAAATTATGGTATTAAAAATTTGGAAGTTATGGTTAAAGGTCCAGGTCCTGGGAGAGAATCTACTATTAGAGCATTAAATAATGCTGGTTTTAAAATTACAAATATTACAGATGTTACACCTATTCCTCATAATGGATGTAGACCTCCAAAAAAAAGAAGAGTATAAATAATTTTTTATTTTAAATAAATTTAGATATATTAGGAATATATAATGGCTAAATATTTAGGACCAAAATTAAAATTATGTAGAAGAGAGGGAACTGATTTATTTTTAAAATCTAATGTCCGTTCTATTGATACTAAATGTAAATTAGAACAATTTCCTGGACAACATGGTTTAAAAAAATCTAGATTATCTGATTATGGGATACAATTAAGAGAAAAACAAAAACTACGTAGATTATATGGTATATTAGAACGTCAATTTCATAATTATTATAAAAAAGCCTCTCGTATAAAAGGTAATACTGGTTTAAATTTACTATGTTTATTAGAAAAAAGATTAGATAATGTTGTTTATAGAATGGGTTTTGGTGTTACAAGAGCTGAAGCTAGACAATTAATTTCTCATAAATCTGTAAAAATTAATAATAATATTGTTAATATTGCTTCTTATCAAGTATCTATAAATGATAAAATATCAATATGTGAAAAATCTAGAAAACAATTAAGAGTAAATGCATCAATTGATTTATTTTCTCAAAGAGAGAAACCTAATTGGTTAGAAGTTAATTTTAAAAACATGGAGGGAATTTTTAAACGTCTTCCTGAACGTTCTGATTTACCTGCAGATATTAATGAACATTTAATTATTGAGTTATATTCTAAATAATTTTTAATAAGAGAGTGAGTGTATAAATGGATCAAAATTCCGTAACAGAATTTTTAAAACCTAAATTAGTAGATATTAAACATGTTAATCAATTTACTGCAAAAGTTGTTTTAGAACCTTTAGAAGGTGGTTTTGGTCATACCTTAGGAAATGCATTAAGACGTATTTTATTATCTTCTATGCCTGGTTATGCAATAACAGAAGTAGAAATAGAGGGTATTTTACATGAATATAGTACTAAAGAAGGTATTAAAGAAGATATTATTGAAATATTATTAAATTTAAAACAATTATCTATACAAATAGAAAATAATAAAAAAGAAGTAATTTTAACTTTAAATAAAACAGGTATTGGTGTTGTTAAAGCATCTGATATTGAACATAGTAGTGATATTAAAATTATTAATCCAAATCACATTATTTGTAATATTACTAATATAAATACATCTATTAATATAACTATGAAGGTAGAATTAGGTAGAGGATATATTGCTGCACATACAAGAATAAATAATAATATTCATAATAATACTAAAATAGGTAGATTATTACTAGATGCATCTTTTAGTCCTATTAAAAGAATAATATATAATGTAGAATCAGCAAGAGTTAAACAAAGAACAGATTTGGATAAATTAATAATAGAAATAGAAACAAACGGAACTATTGATCCAGAACAAGCTATTAGAAAAGCAGCTACAATTTTAGCTAAACAATTAGAATCATTTATAAATTTAGAAGATATTAAAAAAGAAATAAAAATTAAAGAAGAAAAACCTAAATTTGATCCTATTTTATTGCGTTCAGTAGATGATTTAGAATTAACAGTTCGTTCTGCTAATTGTTTAAAAACTGAATTTATTCATTTAATTGGTGATCTAGTACAAAGAACAGAAGTAGAATTATTAAAAACACCTAATTTAGGAAAAAAATCTTTAACAGAAATAAAAGATATATTAGCTTCTAGAGGATTATCATTAGGAATGAGATTAGATGATTGGCCTCCAAAAAATATAAATAATAAAAATAATAAATAATTTAATTGGATAAACAAATATGCGTCATCGTAAAAAAGGTCGTTATTTTAATAGAAATAGTGCTCATAGATTAGCAATGTTATATAATATGGCTAACGCATTAATTAATTATGAAATTATCAAAACAACTTTATCAAAAGCTAAAGAACTTAGAATAATTATAGAACCAATTATTACTATGGCAAAAAAAAATAATATTGCTAGTAGAAGATTAGTACGTTCTAAATTAAAAAATAAAAAAAATATAAATAAACTTTTTAATATTATTATTCCAAAATTTCAAAATATATTAGGTGGTTACACACGTATTATAAAATGTGGTTTTCGTAATGGAGATAGAGCACCTATGGCTTATATAGAATTAATAGAAAGAAAAAAAATAATAAAAAAAACAAAAAAGATTATGTAATTACATAATCTTTTTTAAAAAGATTTTTATATTGATTATCATTTAGAAAATTTTGAATATTCATTTGTTTTTTACCACTAGGTTGAATAATTTGAATATTTAAAATTCCATTTATAGTATTTATTTGTATACCATATTTATTTGCAGATAAAATTGTTCCAGGTTTTTTATCAATATAATTATTATTATTTAGATTTGCAATTACCTCTGCTTGCCAAACTTTAAATCTTTTCTTCTTTATAAAGAAGAAAGTACCTGGTTTAGGATTAAATGCACGTATCATACATTCTAATTTTTTAGCGGGTAATTTCCAATCTAATTTACATTCTGTTTTAGATATTTTTTTTGCATATGTAGGTTTAATTATATTAATATTTTGAGATTTAAGTTTTATTTGTTTACCTTTTGAAATTTTATTTAATATCAATAATAATCCTTGTAATCCTAAAATTGCTAATTTTTTATATACAGATCCATATGTATCATATAATAAAATACTATATTCCATCTGATAGATAATATCTCCCTGATCTAAAAAATCATTAATTTTGATTATACTAATTCCAGTTTTCAAATCATTAGCTAATAGTGCTCTTTGTATAGGTGCTGCCCCCCTCCATCTAGGTAATAATGATGCATGTACATTCATACAAAATATTTTTGGAATATTTAATATTATATTAGGAATTAATAACCCATAATCTACAACAATTATAATATCACATTTATAATTACTAATTTTTTTAATTAAAGATATTGAATGTAAATTTTTTGGTTGTAAAATATTAATTTTATATTTTAAAGCTATTTTTTTGATAGGATTAAAAGTTAATTTATATCCTCTATTAGCATAAGTATCTGGTTTTGTAATAATACAAGATATTGTATAAGCATTTTGTATTAAACCTTTTAAATGATAAGCAGCAAATTTTGAAGTACCTATAAAAATTATTTTGATTTTTTTTTTATTCATTTTATATAATTGTATTTCTTAATAAATATTATTTTTTAATTAATTTTATTCATTTTATCATAAATTCTTTGATATTTTAAATTTGATAGATAATCAATAAATAAAATTCCATTTAAATGATCTATTTCATGTTGTATACATGAAGATAATAAATATTTTGCTTCTAATTCAATATTTTTATTCATTAAATTTTTAGCTCTAATTTTTATTTTTTTGTATCTTAAAATAAAATATTGTTGTTCTATAGGTATAGAAAGACAACCTTCTTTACTTTCAATTTGAGATTTATCAAATTCTATAATTTGTGGATTAATTAATATTAAAGGATTATTTTTTTTTATAGTTATATCAATAACTATAATTCGTTTATTTATTCCTATTTGTGTTGCTGCTAATCCAATACCATTATAAAAATACATTGTTTTAAGCATATTATTAACCAATAATTTAACATTGTCATCTATTGTTTTTATAGATTTTGCTATTTTTCTTAATTTTTCGTTAGGAAAATATAATAATTTCATTATAGACATAATGATACTTATTGAAACATAAAATAATTATTTTTATAATATATCAGAAATTTTAATTTTTTTTTTAAATATGTAAAAAAATAATAAATATTAAATTTTTTATTAATTTATTTAAATTAAATAAAATTATAATATAATTCATTAAATTTATATTAAAAATTAAAATTTAATTCTTATTTTTAATAAGAAAAAATATAAATTATTTTTTATAAAATAAATAGTATAAATAAAAAAATTAATAAAAATTAATTTTAAATATAATTAATATAAAAATTTACTAATTTAAAAAATTTTTATTTAATTTATTATAATAAATTATATTAATTTTATCTATATTTATTAATATAAAATTTAATAAAAATAAAAATTTTAATTTTATTTTCATATATATTAATAATAATCACTAAATAAAAAATTTGTAATTTTTATAAAATTTTTATATCTATAAATTTAAATATTTTAAGAAATAAAAATTATCTAATTTATAAAAAATTAAAAAAATAATTTTTATTTACTTAGATATTTATAAAGGATAAATTAAATATGAAATTATTTGCATTATTTGGTAATCCTATAGAACATAGTAAATCTCATATAATACATAAATTATTTGCTAAACAAATAGGAATAGAACAAAAATATATAAAAATAAAAGTATCAACAAATTCTTTTTCTACATCAATTATAAATTTTTTTAAAAATGGAGGCTTAGGAGCTAATATTACTGTTCCCTTTAAAAGGGAAGCATATCAAATATGTGATTTACTAACAAATAGAGCTAAATTTTCAGGTGTTGTTAATACAATGAAAATTTTAAATGATCATAAAATTTTAGGAGATAATACAGATGGAATAGGTTTACTACAAGATTTACAAAATTTAAAGTATATTACTTCAAAAAGTAATATTTTACTTTTAGGAGCAGGTGGGGCTGCACAAGGAATTATATATCCATTAATTAAATTTGGTTGTAAAATTACGATTGTAAATCGCACATATCAAAATGCTAAAAATATTATTCAACATTTTAAAAAAAATAAAAATATTAATTGTTTAAAAATTGAAAATTTATCAAAATATCCTTATAACAAAACATATTATGATATTATCATTAATGCTACTTCCAGTAGTATGAAAGGAGATATAATAAATATTCCTATATCAGTTATTAATTCTAATATTTTTTGTTATGATCTTTTTTATAATAATAATAATACACCATTTTTGAAATGGTGTATTTCTCAGGGAGTAAAAAATATATCTGATGGTATTGGAATGTTAATTGAACAAGCTGCATATTCTTTTTATTTATGGCACGATATAATGCCAGATACAAAAAAAGTATTAATGAATATAAAAAAAATTAATTAGTATATAAAAAATATTATATATATAAAAGGATAAATTAATGAATTATAAATTACCAAAATTATTATATAAATATTCTGATTTAGAACCATTTTTTGATACAAGAACAATGGAAATACATCATACTAAACATCATCAAAATTATATTAATAATACTAATTTAGTGCTTAAACAAAATAATGTTAGAGATTTAAAAATAAATGAATTAATATCTAATTTAGATAATATTTCTATTCCTATATCTCAAAAAATATTTTTACGTAATAATGCAGGAGGGCATGCTAATCATAGTTTTTTTTGGAAAATTTTAAAAAAAAATACGAAACCTAATAATATTATATTAAATATTTTAAAAGATGAATTTATAAATTTTGAAAATTTTAAAAAAAATTTTGAAGAAAAAGCGCTAAAATTTTTTGGATCAGGGTGGATATGGTTAATTAAAACAAAAAATTCTTTAAAAATTATTACTACAATTAATCAAGATAATCCACTTATGTTTTTAGATGATAAAAAAGAACCTATAGGTTATCCTTTAATAGGGTTAGATTTATGGGAACATGCATATTATTTAAAATACCAAAATAATAAAAATTTATATATTAAATCTTTTTGGAATGTTTTAAATTGGGATAAAGTATTACAATTATTCTTAAGTAAATAAGAATATGATGTATTTTATTTATATAAATAAAATACATCATTTATATAAAATATGTATTTATGTATATATTATCTTCAAAGAATAAATTTAGTATTTCTTTTTATAAGAAAATAATATTTTTATATTTTATGATTAAAAAATTAAAAATTTATAAAAATAATTATAAAATTATTATCGAAAAAAAAATTTAATTTTAATCTATTTAATATAATTTTATAAATATTATTAAATTTAATTAGTAAGATATTATAGTTTTTTAAAAAAATAAAGTATCACATAAGATTATAAAATATTTAAAAATATTAAAATATATAGAAAATAAGAAACTAAAAATTTAAAATTCATATTAAAATATCAAAAAATGTTTAATATTTATTAATTTTTTAGTATAGTAATTTTATACTATTAATTTTAAATAAAATTATCTTAAATATATTTAGAGAATAACATTTTAATATTTTAAATTCTTTAAAAAAATTAAATAATAAAAAAAATAATAATTTTTTTAATAATTAATTATTTAGAAAAATATAAATTTTATGTTATTATATTATTATAAATAATATTGAATTAATAAAAAATTATGCAATAAATAAATTAAAATTTGGAATACTTATAATACATTATATCAATTTAAATGAAATTATATTTTATAATTAAATTTATAAATATGAATGTAAAATTTATTTATAATTTTGTATTCAAAATTTTAGTTTTTAAAAATTAAAATTTAAATAACATTTTTATATAATTAATAAAATATTAAAGTTTTTATTTAACAAAATAAATATAATAAATGAAAAAAATTATTTATAAATTCTACTAAAAATTAAATTTAAATAAATTTATTAAAATTTAAATTTAAATTTTAATATTCTTTTATCATATTAAAAATAATACATTTTATATTATTTAATAATTTTATGATTATAGATATTTATAAAATATTTAACTTAAATTATACATAATTTATTATATCTAAATTAGTTATAATAATTATAATTAATTAATTAAATTCTATATATTGTATAGTTTTGATTTAAAACTAAATTTAAGTATTTTATAAAAAAATTATTAATGGCACTAACACACACCTACTTATATTATCATTTTAAATGGAGTACTATAAAGAAGTATATTTATTAATACATATTTTATTATTTTAAATTTTTTATTTCTTTAAGCATATATTCATAATTATTTTTTATAATTTTTATACTTTTAATATTAATTAAATTTTATTTATTAAGTTTATTAAATACTATTTTTATAAAAAATTTTAATTTTATTAATTTTTATTTTAATTTAAAAAAATAGGTTTATAATTTTAAATCAATATTTTAATAAAATTATTTATCCTGCAATTTGTTTAGCACGTATCTCTGCTAAAGTTTTACAATCAATACATAAATTTGCTGTTGGTTGTGCTTCTAATCTTTTTAATCCAATTTCAATTCCGCAACAATCACAATAACCAAAATTTTTAGTATCAAATTTTTTTAATGTTATTTCAATTTTTTTTATTAATTTTCTTTCTCTATCTCTATTACGTAATTCTAAATTAAATTCTTCTTCTTGTGTTGCTCTATCTATAGGATCAGGAAAATTAGATGTTTCATCTTTAATATAAGAAACTGTATTATTAATTTTTTTATTTATTTTATTTCTCCATGATTCTAATATTTTTTTAAAATGTGATAATTGTTTTTTATTCATATATTTTTCATTAGGTTTTAATTTATATGGTGAAACTCCAGAAAAAGACAAAATATTTAAAGATGATAAAAAGTTATTATTTTTTTTCATTAATTTTCCAATATTTTTTTAATTTGATCTACAAAAAATAAAAACTAATAAATTTATTATTAAATGTTATAAGTTATAATAATATAATAATAATATTCTTTATTTTTGTATATATTTTTATTATTTTGAAATAATATTTATTTACTTGTAAAAGAAATATATTTACTATATAATAGTAAAAATTTATGAGTAATTGAATAATTTTTTATCAAATTTATTAAAATTATTAAAAATAATATTTATTTATATAGGAATATTAAATTTATGCAACATAAAACTAATATAATAAATTTAAATGATAAAAACTTCGAAAAAGAAATACAAAAAGAAAATTTAGTTTTAGTCGATTTTTGGGCTGAATGGTGTAATCCATGTAAAATTTTTTCGAAAATATTAGAAGAAGTATCATTAGAATATAAAAATGTTATTTTTACTAAATTAAATATTGAATATTATAAATCCATAGTAGAAAAATATAATATTCGTAGTATACCAACAATTTTATTATTTAAAAATGGAAATATTGTCGATAAAATAATTGGTTCTATAACTACAATACAATTAAAAAATTTTTTAAATAAACATTTAAAATAATATGTTGAAATTTAGTATAAATTTTTTTAAAGAGGATGGATAGGTATTGTTATGAGTATATTATTTTTAATAAATAAAATAATAAAAATTTAATTAAGATTTATAAATAACAATGTTATTTTAATTAAAATTATTGGTTATTAATGTTTTATAAATTTCATATAAAAGTATTTAAGAATTACTAAAAATTAAGACCTCACCATTATGAATCTTACCGAATTAAAAAATAAACCTATATCTGATTTAATTGATTTAGGTGAAGGTATTTATCTAGAAAATTTAGCTAGAATGCGTAAACAAGATATTATTTTTGCTATACTAAAACAACATTCCAAAAGTGGTGAAGATATTTTTGGTGATGGAGTATTAGAAATATTACAAGATGGTTTTGGATTTTTACGTTCTTCTGATAGTTCTTATTTAGCTGGTCCTGATGATATATATGTTTCTCCTAGTCAAATTAGACGTTTTAATTTACGTACAGGAGATACTATTTCAGGTAAAATTCGTCCCCCCAAAGAAGGAGAAAGATATTTTGCTTTATTAAAAGTTAATCAAGTAAATTTTGATAAACCTGAAAATGCTAGAAGTAAAATTTTATTTGAAAATTTAACACCATTACATGCAAATTCTAGATTAAGTATGGAAAGAGGTAATGGATCTATAGAAGATTTAACTGCTCGTGTATTAGATTTAGCCTCTCCTATAGGAAGAGGACAACGAGGTTTAATAGTAGCTCCTCCTAAAGCTGGAAAAACTATGTTATTACAAAATATTGCACAAAGTGTTGCATATAATCATCCTGATTGTGTATTAATAGTCTTACTTATTGATGAACGTCCAGAAGAAGTAACAGAAATGCAAAGATTAGTTAAAGGTGAAGTCATAGCATCAACTTTTGACGAACCTCCTTCTAGACATGTTCAAGTTTCAGAAATGGTTATTGAAAAAGCAAAAAGATTAGTAGAACATAAAAAAGATGTTATTATTTTATTAGATTCTATGACACGTTTAGCGAGAGCATATAATACTGTTGCACCTGCATCTGGTAAGGTTTTGACAGGAGGAGTTGATGCTAATGCATTACATCGTCCTAAACGTTTTTTTGGAGCTGCAAGAAATGTTGAAGAAGGTGGTAGTTTAACAATTATAGCAACAGCATTAATTGATACAGGATCTAAAATGGATGACGTTATTTATGAAGAATTTAAAGGTACTGGTAATATGGAATTACATCTATCACGTAAAATAGCAGAAAAAAGAGTATTTCCTGCTATAGATTATAATAGATCTGGAACAAGGAAGGAAGAATTATTAAGTTCTTCTGAAGAATTGCAAAGAATGTGGATTTTAAGAAAAATTATTCATCCTATGAATGAAATAGATGCAATGGAATTTCTAATAAATAAATTATCTATGACAAAAACAAATTATGATTTTTTTAATATGATGAAAAGATCTTAATTTATTAATGATATTAATATTTTTTATTAAAATTATTTTAAATAAATATTATTATAATATATATAAATATTTATATGTATAATTTAAAAAATTTTTATAAAAAAACTAGACATTTAAGAAATGAATTTGTAAAATTAATCTTATATATGATTATACTCATAATTTAGTTGGATAAAGTACTTTTTTCTAAAATAGAGATCTTTGGGTTTAATTTTTATTTAATGTATTATGTAAAATAATTTATTAATTTTTTATTTAAAATTAATATGGTGGTTATAGCTCAGTTGGTAGAGCACTGGATTGTGGTTCCGGTTGTCGTGGGTTCAATTCCCATTAACCACCCATAATTTTTACGGCGAGTAGCGCAGTTTGGTAGCGCAACTGGTTTGGGACCAGTGGGTCGGAGGTTCAAATCCTCTCTCGCCGACACATACAACTATAACATGTATTAATTTTAAATATAAATATTTTTCTTAATACAATATTTTTTTATATCATCTATAGTAATTAATGGCATTTTATATTTCTTTGCAAAATATATTGTATCAATTTTATTGGCCATTGTTCCATTTTTATTAGTTAATTCACATAATACACCTACAGGTTTCATTTTTGCAGATCTTAATAAATCTATTGTTGCTTCAGTATGTCCTTGTCTTTTTAAAAGACCTCCATTTACAGCTCTTAATGGAAAAACATGTCCAGGTCTATTTAAATCTTCAGGAGTTACATTATTAGAAATAGCTGTTTTTATAGTAATAAATCTATCTTTAGCAGATACTCCTGTAGAAATACCATTAGCTGCTTCAATACTAACAGTAAAACCTGTTTTATAAAAATTCGTATTTTTTTTTACCATCATAGGTAAATCTAATCTTTTACGTAAAGATTCTGTAATACATAAACAAATAATACCACTACCATATCTAATAGAAAATGCAATATTATTTATTGAAATATTTTCTGCTGCAAAAACAATATCACTTTCATTTTCTCTTTTTTCATTATCTAAAATTAAAATTCCTTTTCCTTTTTTTAAAGAAAAAATAGCATTTTTAATACGTGTTTTAATATTACCAAATTCTGTATTAAGTAAATTCATAGAATAATACTTACATTATAATTTAATAATATTATATATTAATTTATTAATTAAAATAAAATTTTTATAAAAAAATTAAAATGATAAAATTTTTATTTTTTATAAAAAATATTTTAAAAAATTTTTTAGAAATAATATATTATTATAAATAATATTTTTTTTATTAAAAAAAATTTAGGAGTAATAAATTGAAAATATATTTAGTTGGTGGCGCAATACGTGATAAATTACTTAAAATAAATGTAAAAGATAAAGACTGGGTTGTTGTTGGATCTGATATCCAATCAATGTTAAAATTAGGTTTCAAATTAGTTGGTAAAGATTTTCCTGTTTTTTTACATCCTACAACGTATGAAGAATATGCATTAGCTAGAACAGAATATAAAAATGGACATGGTTATAAAGGTTTTAAATATTATTCAACACCTTTTATTTCTTTAAAAGAAGATTTGTTTCGTAGAGATTTAACTATTAATGCTATTGCACAAGATAATTTAGGTAATTTTTATGATCCATATAATGGTTTAAAAGATATAAAAAAACGTATATTAAGACATGTTTCATCATCATTTAAAGATGATCCTTTGAGAGTATTAAGAGTAGCTAGATTTGCAGCTAAATTAAAATATTTAAATTTTAAAATTCATGATAGTACATTAGAATTAATGAAAATTATGAGTAATTCAGGAGAATTATTATATTTAAAACCAGAAAGAATCTGGAAAGAAACATATCTTGCTCTTAAATCTAATCATCCTCACATATTTTTTCAAATATTAAAAAAATGTAATGCTTTATCTATTATTTTTCCAGAAATAAATCAATTATATGGAATACCTGCCCCAGTTAAATGGCATCCAGAAATTGATACTGGAATACATACAATGCTTACATTAAAAATTATTTCTCAACTTACTAAAAATGTATCAACAAGGTTCGCTGCATTATGTCATGATTTAGGCAAGGGATTAACTCCTAAAAAATTATGGCCAAGACATCCAGGACATGGTATCGCTGGTATACCATTAATTAAAAAATTATGTAAAAAATTAAAAATACCTAATAATTATAAAATTTTATCTCTGTTAGCTGCTAAAATACATGATATTATTCATGATATATATAATCAAAAACCAATAGATATATTAAATATATACAATATAATTGATGCATGGAGAAAACCGGAGAGAGTAGAACAAATAGCTTTAATAAGTGAAGCTGATGCTAGAGGTAGATTAACTTTAGAATCCTTAGAATATAAACAAGGAAAGTATTTTATTAATATGTATAAATATATTTCCACATTAGATATTAAAAATATAATTAATAATTTTAATTTAAAAGGAATTAATATAAATAAAAAAATTCAGAAGGAAAGAATAAAATTAATAAAATATTTTTTAAAATTAAAAAATTAATGTAATTTTAGTATTTAATATACTAATATAATTAGTAAAATTAAAAGTATACGATATAAACTAAAATATATTAAAGATTTGTTATTTATAATATAAATAAATTTCTTAATTATAACTAGGCTAATTATAAATGAAATAAAAAATCCTATTGACAATATTTTGAAATTATAAAAATCTATAATTAAATAATTTTTATATAATTCTAATAAATTAGCTCCTAAAATTACAGGTATAGATAAAATAAAACATAATTCCGTAGCAATAGTACGTTTAATTCCTAATAATAAACTTATAGATAATGTAGTACCTAATCTAGAAACTCCAGGTAATAAAGCAAAACATTGAAAACACCCAATTATAAAATTTAAATTATATGAAATGTGATTTATTGTATTAATTTTACATATTTTAGGTTTATATATTTCAGAAATGAATAATAATAATGCTCCTAAAAATAATCCATATTTAATATTATTTAAATCATTAATATTAATTATTTTATGATAAAAAATTAATCCTATAAATATTACTGGTAATGCAGATACTATTATATGAAGTAAATTAAATTTATTATTATTATAAATATTATAATTAATTGTATTAAATATAATATTTATAACTTTTTCTCGAAAATAAATTATAATTGCAAAAATTGATCCTAATTGTATAATAACTTCAAATATTTGTAATGATTTATTATTTATAATATTTAATATTTTAGAAAAAATAATGATGTGAGCACTTGAAGATATTGGTAAAAATTCAGTTAAACTTTGTACTATACTAAGTATAGTAGCAGAAAAATAATTTAATTGTGTCATAAAAACCTCAAAATAAATTTTTTTTTATAAAAAATTATCTTTAAAAGATAATTTAGGATTTACTAAAATATTGAAATTATTTGATATATATTTTTTTTTTTCTAAAAAAAATTTTTTTACACCTACATAAGCAATCATTCCTGCATTATCTGTACATAATTTTTTATAACTATAAAATAATTTAATGTTATTTTTTTTTAAATTTTTATAAAAAAAATTTCTTAGTTTTTTATTTGCACTTACTCCTCCAGCAATAACTAATTGTTTAATATTATATTTTTTTAAAGCCCAAAAACTCTTTATGTAAAGAGTATTTATAATAGCATCTTCAAATGCATATGCAATATTTGCTTTTATTTGAAAATTATTTAAATCATTTTTTTTTATAATATTTTTTACAAAAGTTTGTAATCCAGAAAAACTAAAATTTAAATTATTTTTTTCTAATGTCATTGGGCGAGGAAAAATAAATTTTTTAGGTATCCCAAATTGGGATAATTGAGATAAATTTTTACCTCCAGGATATTTTAATCCTAATAATTTAGATATTTTATCTAATGTTTCACCTACAGCATTATCTATATGTTTACCTAAAATTTTATATTTTCCAAATTTATATACATATATTAATTGTGTATGTCCTCCAGAAATTAATAATCCAATAAATGGAAAAGATGGTTTTTGTTTCTGTAACATTATTGAGAATAAATGTCCTTCCATATGATTTACTGGAATAATAGGAATATTTAATGAAAATGCTATTGTATTTGAAACTATTGCTCCTATAATTAAAGAATTTATTTGTCCAGGTCCTGCAGTATAAGCTATAGCATTAATATCATTTAAATTTTTATTAATTTTAAATAATGATTTTTTAATTAATGGAATAATTTTTTTTATATGATTTCTAGCAGCTAATTCAGGTACTATACCTCCATATTTAGAATGAATTTTTTGTGTACAAACATTATTACATAAAATACCTTTCTTACTATCGTAAATAGATACTGATGTATCATCACATGATGTTTCTATACCCATTAGAAGCACAGTATATTTCCTAAATATAAAATAATAATTTTTTATAATAAAAAATAAAAAATTATTTATATAATTAAAATTATATATTATAATATTATTTGATAAAAAATAATATATTATATGAAATATAAAGGATATAACATGCCAGTAATTAAAATACGTGATAATGAACCATTTGATTTAGCTTTAAGACGTTTTAAACGTTCATGTGAAAAAGCAGGAATTTTATCAGAAGTAAGACGTAGAGAATTTTATGAAAAACCAACAACAGCAAGAAAAAGAGCTAAAGCTTCAGCAATTAAAAGACATATAAAAAAAATATTAAGAGAAAATTCAAAAAGAATTCGTTTATATTAATAAAATATATATAATTTATAAAAAATAATAAATAAAAAAATTATTTTTATGATTAAATATGTATCTCGTGTTTTTATTAATGATTTATTAGATAAAATTGATATTATAAATTTAGTTACAAGTAAAATTAACTTAAAAAAAAAAGGTAAGAATTTTTTTGGAATTTGTCCTTTTCATATAGAAAAAAATCCTTCTTTTGTTGTGAATTCTGAAAAACAATTATACCATTGTTTTGGTTGTGGTGCACATGGTAATATAATTGATTTTATTATGAATTATGAAAATTTATCTTTTCTTGAAAGTATTAAATTATTATCAGAAATATTTAATATTCCTATTAAAAATTATAATACATCAATTTATATTAAAATAAATAAAAAAAATAATATTTATTATAAATTAATGTTTCATTTAAGTATTTTTTATAAAAAATATTTATTTAAATCTTTAGGTAAAATAGCATTACAATATCTATTAAATAGAGGATTTAATTTATATATTATTAAATATTTTTCTATTGGTTTTTCGCCTATTTTTTGGACTGATAAAATATTAAATAATAAAAAAATGATTCAAATATTGAATAAAAAATTAAAAATATTAAAATTAAATAATAATAATAATTATTATGATATTTTTTACAATCGTATTATATTTCCTATTAAAAATATAAAAGGATCTATCGTTGGTTTTGGTGGGAGAGTCTTTAATAATAAGGAACCAAAATATTTAAATTCTTCAGAAAATAATATTTTTCATAAAAGTTATGAACTATATGGATTATTTGAAACAAAAAAAGAAAATAATACTATTAAAAAAATTATTGTAGTAGAAGGATATATTGATGTTATTAGTTTATTTCAATTTAATATAAAATATGCAGTTGCTATATTAGGAACTGTAATTAGTAATTTGCATATAAAAAAATTATTTAATATTACTAATAAAATTATTTATTGTTTTGATGGAGATAAAGCAGGTATAGAAGCACAATGGAATGCTTTAAAAAAAAGTTTACCTTTTTTAGTTAAAGGTAAACAAATATATTTTTTAATTTTACCTAAAGGAGAAGATCCTGATAGTTTAATTAGAAAAGAAGGGAAAAATATTTTTGAAAAAAGAATTAATAATGCTTTATCATTTTCCTATTTTTTTTTTAAAAGATTATTTTTAAAAAATTTATTTTCTACTTGTGAAGAAAAAACAGCTTTTATATATAAAACTCTATCACTTATTAAATTAATTCCTGATAATTTATTTCAAATAAATTTAGTACAAATTTTAGGAGAAAAGATAGGAATTTTAAATTTTTTAGATATATTTAATTTATTAAATAATCATAAAAAAGTAACTATACAAAATAATTTTAAAAAAACTACTATTCGAGTATTATTAAGTTTATTAATACAAAATCCTAAATTAATTAAATTAGTTCCTGAATTTAAATATTTTAAAAATTCAAATATTAACGGATTATTTTTTTTGATAAAATTTGTAAATTTTTATAAAAACAAAAATATAACGACTGCTAAAATATTAGAACGATATAGAGACACAAAATTAAGTAAAATTATTAAAATTTTAATAACATGGAATCATATGATTCCTAAGAATCAAATAAAAAATTTTTTAATTTTTTTAATAAAAAAATTAAAAATTAATATTCTAGAAAATAGGCAAAATTATTTAATAGCTTTAGATAGAATAAAAGGATTAAATAATGAAAAAAAACAAGAATTATGGTCTTTAAATAAAATATTAATTAAAAAAAAAAATAATTTAAAAACTAAATAAAAAATAACTAAAATATTATAAATAATATATTTTTCAACAAATAATTTATTTAAATTTTAATAAATAATATTATGGAACTATTTATGGATTATAACTCAAAATTACAGTTTCAAATGCTTGTAACTCGAGGTAAAGAACAAGGTTATTTAACTTTTTCAGAAATTAGTGATCATTTACCTGATAATATAATTAATTCTGATCAAATAAAAAATATTATTCAAATGATAAATGATATAGGTATTCAAGTGATGGAAGAAGCTCCCGATAATGATGATTTAATATTAAATAATAATGAAAACAATACAACAGAAGCTGAAGATGCAGTACATGTATTATCTAATGTAGAATTAGAAATGGGAAAAACTACAGATCCAGTAAGAATATATATGCGTGAAATGGGTACTGTAGAATTATTAACACGAGAAGGAGAAATAAATATTGCAAAACGTATAGAAGAAGGTATTAATCAAATACAATCTTCAGTAGCTGAATATCCTAAATCTATTGAATATTTATTAAAAAAATATGATAAAGTTCAATCTGGAAGTATGCGTTTATCAGATTTAATACATGGTTTTATTAATGATAATAATCTTGAGGAAAAAATTATATCTTCTTCTTATCAAGAATTATCTAATAATATATCAACAGAAAATAATGAAAATGTTATAGATTATAAATTAGCTAAAAAAAAATTCAGAGAATTAAAAAAACAATATTATAAAACATTAATTTTAATTAAAAAAAAAGGTAGATATCATAAAAAATCGTTAAATGAAATTAAAAATCTTACAGAAATGTTTAAACAATTTCGTTTAGTATCTAAAGAATTTGATTATATGGTAGAAAAAATGCGTTCTATAATATATAGAATACGTATAAAAGAACATAATATTATGAATTTAATTCTTAAATATTATTCTATATCAAAAAAAAAGTTTATTAAAATATTATATAATCAAATAACTTATAAAAATTTTTTTTTTAATAAACTTAAAAAATTTCAATATAAAAAAAAATATGAAATATATGAAAAAAAAATATTTTTTAATAAATTAAATAATTATATTGATAAATTAATAAATATTGAAAAAGAAACTGGATTGACTATTTTACAAATTAAAAATATTAATAAAAAAATTAATATAGGTGAAACAAAAGCTAAAAAAGCTAAAAAAGAAATGATTGAAGCTAACTTAAGATTAGTTATTTCTATAGCTAAAAAATATACAAATAGAGGATTACAATTTCTTGATTTAATTCAAGAAGGTAATATTGGCTTAATGAAAGCAGTAGATAAATTTGAATATAGAAGAGGTTATAAATTTTCTACATATGCTACCTGGTGGATTAGACAAGCTATAACACGTTCTATTGCAGATCAAGCAAGAACTATAAGAATTCCAGTTCATATGATTGAAACTATTAATAAACTTAATAGAGTTTCGAGAAAAATATTACAAGAATTGGGTAGAGAACCTACACCAGAAGAATTATCAAAACATATGCTTTTACCTGAAGATAAAATTAGAAAAATTTTAAAAATAGCTAAAGAACCAATTTCAATGGAAACTCCTATAGGAGATGATGAAGAATCTCACTTAAGTGATTTTATTGAAGATTCTAATTTAGAACTACCTTTAGATTCTGCAACTTCAGAAAGTTTAAAAATTGCTACATATAACATTCTTTCTAGTTTAACGCCAAGAGAAGCAAAAGTATTACGAATGAGATTTGGAATTGATATGAATACAGATCATACTTTAGAAGAAGTAGGAAAACAATTTGATGTAACTAGAGAAAGAATTAGACAGATAGAAGCAAAAGCATTAAGAAAATTACGACATCCTAGTAGGTCTGAAATATTAAAAAGTTTTTTAGATAATTAATCCATAATAAAATAATTAAGTAATTAAGAAATTAATTACTTAATTATATAAATTTTATTTAAATATATTTTTTTTCCCCTCTTCTTAAGGTTAATATTTTATTTCCATTATTAGTAATAAGCACTGTATGCTCATATTGAGCTGAATAAGTTTTATCTATAGTTTTTACTGTCCAATGATCATTTGTAACATATACACTATGATGCCCTATATTAATCATAGGTTCAATTGTAAATATCATGCCTTTTTGTAATATAATACCATAATCATATGATTTATAATGTAAAATTTGAGGTTCCTCATGAAAATTTCTTCCAATACCATGACCACAATAATTTCTAACAACAGAAAAATTTTTAGATTCTACATATTTTTGTATTACTTGACCAATTTTATATAATCTAATACCTGGTTTTAAAATATTAATAGCTTTATATAAGCTTTTCTTAGCAGTTAAACATAATAATTTTAATTTTTTAGAAATATTTTTACCTACTAAAAACATTTTTGATGTATCGCCATAATAATTATCATACAATACTGTTATATCTATATTTACAATGTCTCCATTTTTTAAAATTTCATTTTTATTTGGTATTCCATGACATACAACATCATTAATAGAAATACATACAGATTTTGGAAAACCTTTATATCCTAAAATAGCAGATTTAGCTTTTTGAGTTTTAGTAATATAATTATGACATATATTATTTATTTCTTCAGTACTAATTCCAGGTACTATATAAGTTTTTATCATTTCTAATACTTCAGCTGCTAATTGGCAAGATTTATAAATTTTTTTTATCTCTTTAGAATTTTTAATGAAAATTTTCATTATTTTCTTTTATATAATATTAATTATTTAATATAAAATGGTATATTATATACCTAATTTTATTTTTATAAAAATAATTAAATTAAATTTATTAAATAAATTTTTTGTATAAATACAAATTATATAATATTATTTTATTTATTTATAAAATGAGGATAATAATAATGTCTATATCTATCAAGAAAATGTTTAAAGTAGGAACTCATTTTGGTCACCAAACACGTTATTGGAATCCAAAAATGAAAAAATTTATTTTTAACCATAAAAATAAAATACATATTATTAATTTAGATAAAACTTTTCAAATGTTTAATATTGCACTAAAAGAATTAAAAAAAATTACTTCTCGTAAAGGTAAAATTTTATTTATTGGAACAAAAAAAGCAGCATCTAATCTTATAAAAGAAACTGCAATTAATTGTCATCAATTTTTTATTAATCATCGTTGGTTAGGAGGTATGTTAACTAATTGGAAAACTGTGAAAAAATCTATAAAAAAATTAAAAGAATTAGAATTACAAAGTAAAGATGGAACATTTAATCAATTAATTAAAAAAGAAGCTTTAATAAGAAATAGAAAATTATTAAAATTAGAAAAAAGTTTAGGTGGTATTAAAAATATGGGAGGATTACCTGATGCAATATTTGTTATTGATGCAAATCATGAAAAAATTGCTATAAGTGAAGCTAAAAAATTAAATATCCCTATTTTTGCAGTAGTAGATACTAATTCTAATCCAGAAGGAATTAATTTTGTTATTCCTGCTAATGATGATGCTATCCGTGCTATAAAATTATATTTATATTATGTTACTCAAACCATATTAAATAATAAATTACAATCTAATAATAAAAAACTAAAAACTCATTAGGAGATGATAACATTGAAAATTAATATTAATAAAATTAAAAAATTAAGAAATATTACAGGTATTAGTATTATAGAATGTAAAAAAGCATTAGTAGCAACACAAGGAAATATTAATAATGCAATAAATTATATAAGACAATATCTTACAGTAGAATCTATTAAGAAATTTAATAATGAAACAAAAGAAGGACTTATTTTAGATTATGTAACAAAAGATTTTGGAATTTTATTAGAAATAAATTGTCAAACAGATTTTGTAGCAAAATCAATAAATTTTATAAATTTTGGAAATGAAATTTTAAATTATATTATAAAAAATAATCAACAAGATATTAATATAATACAGAAAGTTTTTAATAAAAAAAAAATAGAACTAATTGGTCTTTTAAAAGAAAATATATTTATTAATCAAATACACTATATTCAAGGTAAATTTATAGGTAAATATATACATCATAATAAAAATATAGGAGTTATTATTAAATCTAATATTAATAATCAATTATTAATGAAACAGATTGCTATGCATATAGCTATGTTAAAACCAGAATATATACAAGAAAAAAATATTCCTTCTGATATTCTTAATCAAGAATATAAGTTACAAAAAAATATTGCAATGAAAAAAAATAAATCTCCAATAATTTTTAAAAAAATAATAGAAGGAAGAATAAAAAAATTTATAAATAATATTACATTATATAACCAAAAATTTTTATTAGATAATAATCAAACAGTGTTTAATATTTTAAAAAAGAATAAAATGAAAATTTTAAATTTTGTACGTTTAAAAATTAATGAAAATATAATTAAAAACTAATTATTTTTTTTATATCATTTTATTAATTTTATTTTATGAAATTTTAATAAATAAATATCTTATGAATACTAAAAAAAAAATATTTTATAATCGTATTATATTAAAAATAAGTGGAGAATTTTTACAAGGTAAAAATATATCAGGTATAGATAATAAATTACTAAATTATATCATACAAGAAATACAAAGTATTTTACCTTTAGGTATTGAAATTGGTATAGTAATAGGAGGAGGGAATTTATTTAGAGGTCGATATTGTAATAAAAATAATAATGTTAAAAGAGTTTTAGGTGATCAAATTGGCATGATATCAACCATAATTAATGGTTTATTATTGTATAATTCTTTTAAAAATAAATTAATTAATGTATATTTAATGTCTTCTTTACCCATAAAAAGTATTTGTCAAGAATATAATATTTTTAAAGCAATAGATTTAATTAAAAATAATATAATTATATTAACAGGAGGTCTAGGTAATCCATTATTTACTACAGATACTACAGCATGTTTAAGAGCAATAGAACTAGAAGCTGATGCTGTATTAAAAGCAACCAAGGTTAATGGAGTATATTCTAAAGATCCTATAAATTATTCTAATGCTAAATTTTTTAATTTAATTAATTATGATTATTTAATAAAAAATAAAATTAAAATTATGGATAATACTGCATTTCTCTTAGCTCGAGATTATAATATACCTATACATATTTTTAATATTTATAAACCTGGTTCTTTATATAAAATTATAACTGGTCAAATTATAGGAACAATAATAAAAAATTCTTAAATATATAATTTTATTTTAAATAAAGGATTGTTATATGGATAATAATATTATTAATAATAATAAAAAAAATATGAAAAAATGTTTAGATACATTCATAAAAAAAATTAATATTTTATCACAAAACAGGTTATCTCCTGATTTATTACGTTATGTTTGTATAAAATTACATAATAAATTAATTTCTATTAATCATATCTCTTCTATAGTATTAGAAAATAATTTTACTTTAAAAATTACACCATTTGATTATAAAATAAAAAAAAATATAGAAAAAAGTATTATACTTTCAAATTTAGATGTGACAACTAAAATTATTGAAAATAGTATTTATGTATATATACCTCCTATTACAGAATCTAGAAAATTAAAAATATTGAAAAATATAAAAATAGAATCTGAACAAAATAAAATTCATATTAGAAATATACGTAGAAAATCTAATAATCAAATAAAAAATTTATTAAAAAATAAACAAATAAATGAAAATCAAAAAAAAAAACTATATAATGAGATTCAAAAACAAACAATATTATATATTAATAATATTCAAGAATTTTATAAAAAAACAGAAAAAAAAATATTATGTTAATTTAATTAAAAATAACATTTTTATTTAATTAAAATTTCAAAAAATGGACAAAAAATTTTTATATAAAAATATTAATTCTTATCCTAAACATATTGCTATTATTATGGATGGTAATAGGAGATGGGCAAAAAAAAATAAACAATTAAAATTTGTAGGACATAAAAAAGGAGTAAAAACGGTAAAAAAAATTATTGGTTTATCATTAAAATATAAAATTAAAGTATTAACTTTATATGCTTTTAGTAGTGAAAATTGGACACGATCTAGTCATGAAATTAATTTTCTAATGAATTTATTTCAAGAAGTCCTTGATATAGAAACAATAAATTTAAAAAAACAAAATATATGTTTAAAAATTATTGGTAATATAGATAAATTAAATTTTTCTTTAAAAAAATCTATTACTAAGGCAGAATTTCTAACAAAAAATAATAACAAATTATTATTAAATATAGCTATTAATTATGGTGGACGTTGGGATATAACAAATAGTGTAAAAAAAATTATTTTAAAAATTCATCAAAAAAAAATAGATCCTAATAATATTAATGAAAATTTAATAAATAATTATATTTGTTTGAACAATATTCCTTCTATAGATTTAGTAATTAGAACAGGAGGAGAATATCGTATTAGTAATTTTTTGATTTGGCAAATTGCTTATTCAGAATTATATTTTACTAAAACATTATGGCCTGATTTTAGTGAATATGATTTTAAAAAAGCAATTAATGAATTTAAAAAAAGAAATCGTCGTTTTGGTGGAGATTAAATAAATTATTTTTACATATTATTATAAATATAAATGTTAAAATTTAGAAGCTATAATTTTGATATATAATACAATAATATTTTTAATAACTATGATTACGCTTATTATTGTTCATGAATTTGGACATTTTTATGTTGCACGTTTTTTTAAAACTTATATAGAATGTTTTTCATTATGTTTTAGTAAAAAAATATTTCAGTATCATGATAAATATGGTACTCGTTATATTATTAGATTATCATCTTTAGGTGAAATATGTTAAAATTTCTGAATCAATAAAAAATAATATTCATAATATTAATAAATTTAAATTATTAACTTTTAACTAATTAAGTTTTTTAAAAAAAATATGTATTTTATCTGCTGGACTTTTATCAAATATTATTTTTGCAAAATTAATTTATTTTACATTTTTTTTAAAAGGATTACCTATTAAAACTAATATTATTAATGAAATTAATTATACTTCTATTAAAAGTAGAATTCATTTAGAACCTAATATTAAAATTTAAAAAATTAATAGTATTAAAGTTAAATATTTAAATAATTTAAATATATTATTAATAAAAAATATTTATAAAAAAAAATATATAAATTTAAAATTTAATAACAATATTAGGAATATTACCTCAAGAATTAAAAATTTATCCTATTATTAGTTATATAATTCCTAAATCTCCTGTAGCTAAATCTAATTTAATTATTAGAGATAAAATTTTAAATATAGAAGGAAAAAAATTATTAATTGGTATCAATTTCAAAAAATTATTTATAAGAATCCTAATAAAATTATTCATTTAAAAATTCAAAGAAAAAAATAATATTAAGATTAATATCTTATCTTTAAGATAAAATTGGTTTTTTAGTTTTTTTACCTGCAATAAATAAAAATAAGAATAAATTATATTTTCAATATAAAATTAATTTTTTTCAAGCATTAAATAAATCATTATATTAAACTTATAAAATAATAAAATTAATTATTTATTCTTTTATATCTTTATTCTTAAATAAAATAAATGTTTCTAAATTTAATGGACCTATTTATATAGGTCATATTTACTAGTATATTATTTCGAGATAATATTACATATTATTTTATATTTTAGCAATAATAAGTCTTAATTTAAGTATAATTAATTTATTTCCTTTGCTAATATTAGATGGTAGACAATTATTATTTTTAATTTTTGAAAAAATAACTAATAAAAAAATATCTAATAAAACTAAACAATTAGTATATTTTTTTAGTATAATTATAGTAATAATTATTATGGGGATTACATTTATAAATGATATTAATAAGTTTTAAAAAAAAATTAATAAAAGTTTTTCATTTTTATAAATTTTTATTAATTTTTTTATTTATTTTTAATATAAAAATTTTGTGTTATGCAAATATTTTATATAAAAAAAATAATTATATGCATCAAATAATTTTTTTAAATTTAAATAAAACTAACTTCAAAAATGATAAAATATATTCTTATATAAGAAAAAATAATTTTTCTTCAAAAAAAATATTTAATATATTTCAAATTATATATTTAAACAGTATTAATAATATTTTTAATATTATTCAAAATAAAAATTTATTAATATTATTTAAACAAAATATAAAATTAATGTTTATAAAAAATTATATATTTATTTCTCATATAAAAAAAAAACAATCTTTATCTAAAAAAGTAGTAAATATTAAAATTTTATTCAAAAAAAATAATTTTATTAATATAGATATAATTAATATTATAGGTAATAAATTTTATAAAACTAATTTTTTATTAAATTATTTAAATATTAATAATAAATTTTTATTTTTCTTTACAAAAAGAAAAAAATATCATATTAATGATATTTATCATTTATTAAATAAATTAAATAATTTTTATATAAATCAAGGATATTTAAATTTTCAGATCAAAGACGTTAAAACAAATATTTCATATCATGAAAAAAAAAATTATTTAACAATTAAAATTCAAGAAAATAAACCATTTTTTTATAAAAAAATATTAATTAAATTAAATAAAAACAAATATTTAATAAAATCTATAAAAAAAATTACTAATGTTTTTCCTGGAACAGTTTATAAAACTAATATAAATTCAAAACTACAATATAAAATAACAAAATTTTTAAAAGAAAATGGATTTTTAAATTCTAAAATTATAATAAAACAAATTATAAATAAAAGAAAAAATATAGTTAATATATTAATTAATATTAATACTAATAAAAAATATTATGTGAAAAAAATAAATTTTTTAGGAAATAATTTTACTAAAGATTTTCTTTTAAGAAATGAATTATTACAATTAGAAGGTGATCCAATAAATATTACATTAATTAAAAAAACAAAAAAAAGATTGTTATCTTTAGGTTATTTTAACCATATTGAAATTCTTTTATATAAAAATCATGATTTAAAAAATATGTTAAATGTTGTATTTAAAGTTGATGAAAAAAATGATGGTTTTTTAAGAACAGGATTAGGAATAATAAAAGATGGTTCATTAGGATTTAATACTATTTTAAAACAAAATAATTTTATAGGTACTGGATATGATGTAAATATTGATCTTCATAAAGATTTTTATCATTATTATTTAGAAATTTTTATTATGAAAAATCATGCTTTTTTTAAAAAAATTAATTCTGGTATAAAAATATTTTTAAATTCTATAAATGAAGATGATAGTTTTTTTTATAATTATATAAATAAAAACAAAGGTTTTTTAGGAATATTTAAATTACCTATTAATAAAAATATTTTTATAATTCATAAAATTGGATTTATAAAAAATAAAATTAGTAATATTGAACCACAAATATTGTTGTGGAATTATCTTCGAAATATAGGTTATCAAATATATAATAAATCATATAAATATTATGTATTAGATGAATTTGTAATTCATCATACATTAATTTTTAAAAACTTAAATAGTTTTAATTTACCATTAAATGGTATCTTAAGTTCTTTAGATACTTATTTTTCTATTCCTTGGTATAGTAAAAATCGTTACTATAAAATTAATTTTAATTATACACAATATATACCGTTATTTGATTTATCTAAATTACAGAATACTCTACAATGTAATAATTTAATTATTTTTTTATTTAGAAGTAATTTTAGTTATGGAAATGGATTTTTAGGGGGGAAATATCCTTTTTATAAGAATTTTTATTTAGGTGGGGTTAATTCTATTAGAGGTTTTCAAACCAATAGTATTGGACCTAAGGGTATATATTATTCTTCAAAAGAATATAATTGTAATAATAAAACTATTTGTTTATCTGATTATTCAGTAGGTGGTAATGTTTTATTTAATATAAATAATGAATTAATTATTCCTCTATCATTAATAGATAATATTTTTATTAAACAAATCAGATCTTCTATATTTTTAGATATAGGTAATGTAATTGATACTTCATTAAAAAATAATTATTTATCTAAATTATATAAAATTTCTAAATTTAATATTTTATCACAAATAAGAACTTCTATTGGTTTATCTTTTCAATTTCGTACTTCATTTGGTGATATAATTATTTCTTTTGCATATCCATTAAAAAAATATAAAATGGATAAAATTCAATTTTTTCAATTTAATTTTGCTCAAAAATTATAATAATAACTATTAAAAAATATGGAGTATTTTAAATATGAAAAATTTTTTTAAATTTTTAATATTAATTTTAATCGTTTCAAGTTTCTTTCATCAAAAAGTGTACTGTTGTACAAAAATAGCAGTAGTTAATATTGCTAAAATTTTTGACATAATACCTCAAAAAAAAAAACTAAATAAAAAATTAGAAAGAGAATTATATGCTGATTTTTTAGTTATAAAAAAAATGAAAAAATTATTTTTATCTAAAACAAAAAAATTAGAAAATAAAAATTTATCTAAAAAATATAGAGAAATACTAGAAAGAGAAATAAAAGATGAAAAAAAAATTTTAATAGAAAAAATAAAATTTTATACACAAAAAAATCGTCAAAAACAAGAAAATGCACGTAATAAAATATTAATTTTTATTCATAAATTGATAAATATGATTGCTGAAAAAAATCATTATAATATTATTATAGATATTTCTTCTGTAGCTTATATTAATAAAGATGTCAAAGATATAACAGATGATGTAATAAATTTAGCAATTCAACAAAATAATATTTTATTTATATAAAATGAATAATAAAATTTATTTTAAAAAAGGTTTTTTTATAAAAAAAAATTATATATGTTAAATATTAATGAAATTTTGTCAATTTTACCTCATAGATATCCATTTATTTTAGTGGATAAAATTATAGCATTTAAAAAGTTTAAATTTTTATATGCTATAAAAAATATATCTATAAATGAACCTTTTTTTCAAGGACATTTTCCTAAAAATCCAGTTTATCCTGGTGTATTATTATTAGAATCTATGATCCAAACTACAGGATTATTAATTTATAAAAGTAATATAAATCAAAATAAATTTATGTATTATGTAACAGGTATTGATAAAGTACGTTTTAAAAAATTTATTTTTCCAGGAGATCAAGTAATAATAGAAAGTTTTTTACGAAAACAAAAAAAATCTTTTATATTTTTTGATAGTATTTCAAAAATTAATAATCAAATTATTTGTAAAGCAAAAATTATATGTGTAAATATGCAAAAAAAATTTAAATCTAATTAATAAACATTATATATTGATATAAAATATGAATTCTCCGAAATTTATTCATTTACATGTGCATAGTGATTATTCTATTAAAGATGGTATTGCTAAAATAGAACAAATTATAAATAAAGCTAAATTATTAAATATGCCTGCTATAGCTATTACAGATTTTAATAATATATTTGGTTTAGTTAAATTTTATAAAAAATCTCATGATTTAGGATTAAAAGCAATTATTGGAGCTGATTTTAAAATTAAAAATTTTAATGATCGTCAATATTCTAAAATAACTATTTTAGTTAAAAATAATATTGGTTATCAAAATTTAAAATTAATAATATTCTATAGTTACAGAAACGGTTATGATAGTGATATAGGTCCTATAATTACTTATAATTTACTTGCAAAATATAATAAAGGTTTAATTATATTATCTAATTTTAAAGGAGAAATTGGGAAATATTTATTAAAACAAAATATTTTAGCAATAAAAAAAATTATTTTTTTTTATAAAAAATATTTTAGTAATAATTTTTATTTTGAAATAATACGTACAAATCGTATAAATGAAGAAGAATTCATTACTAGAATTATAGATATATCTAGTTATTTTGCTATTCCTCTAGTTGCTACTAATGATGTTCGTTTTTTAAATAAAGAAGATTATTATGCACATGAAATTAGAATTGCAATTAACAAAGGTTTGAATATAAATAAAAACTATAAAAATCGTTATTATAGTAAAAATCAATTTTTAAAAAGTACAAAAGAAATGTATATTCTTTTTAAGGATATACCTCAAGCACTATCTAATAGTGTAGAAATAGCTAAAAGATGTACTTTATTTTTACCTTTAGGTAAATATTTTTTACCAAAATTTAAAATACAAAAAAATATAACACCAGAAAATTATATTATAAAAAAATCTTATCAAGGTTTAAAAAAAAAATTAAATATTTTATATCCTAATATACATAATTTTGAAAAAAAATATATAAAATATAAAAACAGATTAGATCAAGAATTAAAAATTATTAATTATATGGGTTTTCCTAGCTATTTTCTTATAGTAATGGAATTTGTAAGATGGGCTAAAAAAAATCATATACCTGTAGGGCCTGCGAGAGGTTCAGGAGCTGGTTCTTTAGTATCTTATGTTTTAAACATTACTAATTTAGATCCTATAAAATTTGATTTAATTTTTGAAAGATTTTTAAATAAAGAAAGAGTATCACTACCAGATTTTGATATTGATTTTTGTATGGAAAAACGTGATTTAGTTATTAATCATGTAAAAAAAATATATGGATATGATTCAGTATTTCAAATTATAACATTTGGTAAAATGACTGCAAAATCTGTTATTAGAGATGTTGGTAGAGTTTTAGGTTATCCATACGATTTTATTAATCGTATTTCTAAATTAATTCCTGTAGATATAGGTATTGATTTAAAAAAAGCTTTTTTAAAAAATAAAATATTATTTAATTTATATAAATCAGATAATAATATTAGAGAATTAGTAAATACATCTCTTAAGTTAGAAGGTACAATTAGAAATATTGGAAAACATGCTGGCGGTGTTGTAATATCACCTAATAATATTACGCAATATACAACTATATATTGTGATAATAATGGTGATAATATAGTAACTCAATTTGATAAAAATGATATAGAAGATATTGGATTAATAAAATTTGATTTTTTAGGCTTAAGAACTTTAACTGTAATTGATTATGCGGTTAAAATGATTAATAAAAAATTAATTAAAAATAATCAAAAAATATTAGATATTAACAATTTAATTTTAAATGATAAAAAAATTTATAATTTTTTACAAAAAGCACAAACTACAGGAATTTTTCAATTAGAATCTAAAGGTATTAAAGAATTAATTATACAATTAAAACCTGATAATTTTGAAGATTTAATTGCATTATTAGCTTTATTTAGACCAGGACCATTACAATCAGGAATGGTAGAAAATTTTATTAATAGAAAACATGGTAGAGAAATTATTTCATATCCTGATAAAAATTGGCAACATAAAACATTAAAACCAATATTAAAATCTACATACGGTATCATTTTATATCAGGAACAAGTTATGAAAATAGCCCAAGTATTAGCTAACTATAGTTTGGGAGAAGCAGATATTTTAAGAAGAGTAATTAGTAAAAAACAACATAAAGAAATGTCAAAACAAAGAAAACGTTTTTTACAAGGTTCTAAAAAATTAAATATTGATGATACTTTATCTATGAAAATTTTTAATTTTTTAGAAAAATTTGCTTCATATGGATTTAATAAATCTCATTCTGCTGGTTATGCTTTAATATCTTATCAAACTTTGTGGTTAAAATTATATTATCCATCAGAATTTATGGCGTCAGTTTTAACATCTGAAATGGATAATAAAAATAAAATTATTTATTTAATTCATGAATGTAAAAGAATGAAAATTAAAATTTTACCTCCTAATATAAATACTAGTCTATATAAATTTCATGTAAATCATGATGGTGATATAGTTTATGGATTAGGAGCTATTAAAGGTATTGGGGAACAATTATCTTTAAATATATTGAATATTAGAAAAAAAATAGGTTTTTTTAAATCTATATTTCATTTTTTTATAAAAATAAATTTTGCAAAATTAAGTAAAAAAATTATAGAAACTTTAATATTATCTGGATCATTAGATACATTTAATTTTAATAGAGGATTATTAATAAATAATTTAGAAAAAATTATAAAATTAACAAATAAATATTTAGAAGAAAAAAAAACTAAACAAATAGATTTTTTTAGTAATGAAGATCATAATTTGTTAGAAAATAATAATTTTATTGATGATGATATAAATTTATCATGGATTAATAAAGATATTTTAATAAAAGAAAAAAATATTTTAGGTTTTTATTTAACAGGTCATCCATTAAGTGAATTTATTAAAGAAATTTTATTTTATACTAAAAATTATAATATAAGATATTTTATACAAAAATATAAAAAACCTACAAGAATTGTAATAGGAGGAATAATTAATAATATTCGTATTACTTACAATAAAAAAAAACAAAAAATTTTTTTATTTAATTTAGATGATAGTTCTGATATATTAGAAATAAATTTATCTTTTGATTTATTAAGTAATAAAAATAATATAATTAAATTAAATAATATAGTTATTATTAATGGAATATTATATTTTAATAATTTTTTAAAATTATTTGTATGTGATGTAAATAATATTATTGATATAACGACTGCAAGAGAAAAATATTTAAATAATATAAATATTATTTTTACAAGTAAAAAAATTTTAAATAATACTATTTTTTTTAAAAAATTAAAAAAAATTTTATTTTGTAAAAAAGAAAAAAATATAAAAAATATACAGATATATTTTTTTTATGAACATTTATATTCAAGAAAAAAAATTTATTTTAATAAATCTTATTTTATTTCTATTAAACTAAATATTTTTAATAAATTAATTGATTTATTAAATCAACAAAATATTAAATTAGAATTTAATTAATAAAATTACTTTTTATATAAAATTATAAATAAATATATAATTATGTTAATAAAAAAAAAAATACAAGATATATTATGTAATTTCAAGAATATATTATTAGCATACAGTGGGGGAATAGATTCAACTGTATTATTATATAATTTAGTTAAATTAAGGAAAAAATACCAACTTAAAATAAGAGCTATTCATATCAATCATAATTTAAATAAAAAATCCAATAATTGGATGAAATTTTGTTTTTTACAATGTAAAAAATTAAACGTTTTATTTATATATAAAAATATTTATATAAATCAAAAAAATAATATAGAAGAATATACACGTAAAAAAAGATATAGTATTTTTAAAAAAATTATTAAAAATAATGAAATTTTAGTTACTGCTCATAATTTAGATGAGCAATGTGAAACCTTTTTTTTAGCTTTAAAAAGAGGAAGTGGTTCTAAAGGATTATCATGTATGTCTTTAATTAGAAAATTAAATAATTTTATAATTTTACGTCCTTTTTTAAATATAAGTAAAAATTTAATAATAAATTATGCTATAAAAAAAAAAATAAATTGGATAGAAGATCCTAGTAATAAAGATATAAAATATGATCGTAATTTTTTACGTAATATTATTATACCAAAAATTATACAAAGATGGCCATATTTTCAAAAAACTCTAGTTAGATCAATTCAGAATTATAAAGAACAAGAAAAATTATTAAATAATTTAATTAAACCTATACTAATAAAGTTGATTCAAAAAGATAATAGTTTATTAATTCTTCCTTTATTTAATTTTAATAAAGAAAAAAGAAATTTTATTATTAGAAAATGGATAGAATATAATCAATATTATTTAATGCCATCAAGAAAATTATTAAATATTATATGGAATGAGATTATATGTTGTAAAAAAAATAATAATCCTCAAGTTAAAATAGGAAAATATATTATTAGAAAACATAAAAATTATTTATTTTGTTTAAAATATTTTCCCAATTTAAAAAAAAATATAATTAAATGGAATGATATTACAAAAACTTTAATATTACCTTATAATTTAGGTAATATCACTATATTATATAATAATAATTATAAAAAAACATTAATAAATATTAGAAAACCAAAAAATAATGAATTTATATATATAAAATTTAATAATATACCAAAAAAATATTATTTTAATAATTCTAAATATAAAAAAAATATAAATAATATATGGAAAAATTTAGATATTCCTAAATGGAAAAGAGAAATAACTCCATTATTATTTTATAATAATGAATTAATTATGGATTTAGAAAATCAATTAATAACTGAATATGGAAAAATTGACATTATAAAGAAAAATAATTTTTTTATTGATTTTCAAAAAAAATATTAAAACATTTATTTAATTTTATTTTATTAAAAATAAAATCTATAATTAGATTAATAGATAAAATTTTAGTAAATCCTGTTTTTCTATATTTATATTCAATATTATTATTTATAATATTAGAATTATTAATTGTAATAATATGAGGAACTCCAATAAGATCCATATCAGCAAACATTGTCCCCGGATTTTCTTTTCTATCATCAATTATAACTTTTATACCTAATAATTTAAATTTTTTATATAATAAAAATGCATTTTTTTTTACTAAATTAAATTTGTACATATTAATTGGAATAATAGCTACTAAAAAAGGTGCTAAAAATTCATTAGGCCAAAGAATACCTTGAGAATCAAAATTTTTTTCTATTATTGCTGCAACTAATCTTGATATACCAATACCGTAACAACCCATATATAATAATTTTTTCATTTTTTTTTTATCATATATATAATTATTCATTGATTTTGAGTATTTAGTACCTATTTGAAAAATATGAGCTATTTCTATACTACGTTCAATTTTTATTAAACTTTGTCCATCAGGAGTTATATCATTATTATTTACATAACGAATATCTTGAATATTATTTGGTAAAGGGAAATTAATATCCCAATTAGTATTTATAGAATATTTATTTTTAATATTAGTTCCTATAATAAAATTATACATATTAATAATAGAATAATCTCCTATAATAGGTATTTTTAAATAAAATGGATTTAGAAAATTTTGATTAATTTTAAAAATTTTTTCTATTTCTCTATTAGATAAAATTTTAATTACATTATTATTTATTTTTTTTATTTTATAAAAATTTAATTTATAATCAGCCCTAATAATTAACGCGATAAAAGGATTTTTTATATCTGATGTTGTAATAATAATAGTTTTAATAATACTTTTTATAGATACATTAATTTTTTTAGCTAATTCTCTAAATTTTAAATAATATTTTATAGTTAAAAATTTTCTTTTTAAAAATTTTTTTTTATTAATATTATGTCTTTGAAATATAAAAAAATTACCTAAATCCATATTATTAATATATTTTTTATCTTCAGATATTGCAATAGAATTTTCTCCATTTTTAGATAAAATATGAAATTCATGAGAAATATTACCTCCAATAATATTATTATCTGCCTTAACTATTACATATTTTATATTTAAAATATTAAATATTTTTTTGTAAGTTTCTAACATATTATTATATGTTTCTTGTAAAGAAATTTTACTTATATGAAATGAATAACTATCTTTCATTAAAAATTCTTTTGCACGTATTACTCCTAAACGAGATCTCATTTCATCTCTAAATTTAGTTTGTATTTGATAAAAATGTAATGGTAAAGATCTATATGATTTAATTTCATTATTAATTAAATAGTTTATAACTTCTTCGTGTGTTGGACCTAAAATAAAATTATGTTTTTTACGATCTATAATTTTTAATAATTCCTTACCATAATCATTTATACGACCACTTTGTTCCCAAATATTAACTGGATGTAAAATTGGTAAAATTAATTCAATAGCATTAATACTATTCATAAAATAACGTATAATTTTTTTTAAATTATTAATAATTTTTAATCCATTTGGTAACCAAATATATATTCCAGAAGATAATTTTCTAATTATTCCTGATTTATTCATTAAAGTAAAACTATTAAAGTTTTTATTTATTTTATTTTTAGAGGTAAAAAAAACATATTTTGTTGTTAACATTATTACTCCTTTAATATTTAAAGTTTTTTAATATAAATATATTTTTATTTACAAAATAAAGAATTTAACCAGTTTAAAAATAATAAGTTGCCATGACTTCTCCAATTAATTTTAGGTTTTAATTTTGGATTATTTAAAGGATAATAATTATATGGTAAACTGGTGTATTTGCGTTTACTTTTTAAATCATTTAAATATTCTTCATTTATTGTTAAAACATCATATTCTGGATGGCCAGTAATAAATACATATTTATTTTTTTTACTAGTAAAAAGATAAACACCTGCTTTTTTAGAATAAGCAATTATATTTAAATCAGTATAATTTTTAATAAAATCTAGTGAAAAATCAGAATATCTAGAATGAGGAACAAAAAAATAATCATCAAATCCTTGAATTAAATAATTATTTTTTAATAAAATTTTATGTTTAAATATACCAAATAATTTAGATTTATTAACTTTTTTAGGAATTTTATATAATATATTTAATATTGCTTGAACAGACCAACATATAGATAAAATAGAACTAACATGGTCATTAGACCAATGTATAATTTTTATAAATTCTTTCCAATATCTAATATCCGTAAAATTAATTAATCCTAAAGGTGCACCTGTAATAATTAAACCATCATAATATTTATTTTTAATTTGATCTAAATGATAATAATATTTATTAATATGATTAATAGATAAATAATTTGATGATTTATTATCATTTACTGCTAATAATGATAGATTTATTAATAATGAAGAATTAGATAATAATCTGATTATTTGATTTTCTGTATTAATTTTTTTAAACATTAAGTTTAAAAAAAGAATTTTAAGTTGATTAGAACATTTTTTTTGTTGTTTTAATCTAGTTAATAAAGATATATTTTCTTTTTTTAAAATATTGATTGCTGGTAATTTTTGAGGTACTATAACTGGCATATAATTTCCTTTTTTAAATATAAATAATAATTTTTAAAAAATAGTAAATATATACTACTAAAAAATTTTATAATATTTAAAATTAATAATTATATATTTATTTAGTAATAGGAAAATTTATTTTTTTTATGATGAGTTATATCATAAACATCTTTTATATCTGGAAAATTATATAATATTTCTTTTGCTATCCAATTTTGTAAAGTTTGTTTACTCATCATACATCCTTGACAACCACCATGAAATTCTAAAAGTAGAATATTATTTGTTGTAATATTTTTTAATGTTATTGAACCACCATGATTAAATAATTTAGGATTAATTACATTTTTTAAGAATATATTAACATTTTTTTTTAAATTATTTATATTTTTTATATTTTTATTTAAAACAGTAAAACTTACTTTTTTAGATAAATTATTAGATATAATATCTATTTTAACATTTTCTAAAAATTTTAAACTATTTTTTTCTATAAATATTTTTAATTTATTAAAATTTAATTTTATATCATTATGTTTTATTGTTTTAATATTACAAAAAATCATTTTACCTTTTAATATATTTTTTTTAAAAAAAACTAAAATTTTAATAAATGTATTTTTCTCTCTTTTAGATAATAATTCTAAAAAATATTCTTGAGCTGGTTTTGTAATTTGTAACATAGTAATTTAATATTTTTAATAAATTTCTATTTAGATAATAGATGTTTTTGAAAAAAAAACAATATTTTTATAATATATCTTTTATAAAAAAATATTTAAAATATTTATTTTTTATTATAAAATAAATAAAAATCTATTATTTAATTATTTAATTCATAATTTATATGAGAAATAATATATGCAACCAATGCTTAATATTGCAATACGCATAATACGTAATGTTGGTAACACAATTATTAAACAATATGAAATTAATAATATTAATTCATATTGTCATAATAATTATGATGCTAATATTTTTATAAAAAAAATTAATAAAAATTTAAATAATATGATTACTAAAATATTTTATAATATATATGCATATAATATTATTATTACACATAAAAAAAATTTTTTAATTTTTAATTATAAAAAAACTATATGGATTATAAATCCTTTAGATGGAATTATGAATTTTTTTAAAAAAATACCTCATTTTTCAATATCTATTGCTATTTGCACAAAAGAAAAAACAATGATTTCTTTAATATATGATCCATTAAAAAATGATTTATTTACAGCTATTAGAGGTCAAAATGCTCAATTAAATGGATATAAATTACGTTGTCATAATTATATAAAACAAAAAAATTTATTATTTTCTTTAAATAATAATTTTTTTTTTTCTAAAAAACAAAATTTAAATTTAAAATTTTTATATAAAAATAATTTAATTTCAATAAGAATTAGTGGTTGTATATCATTAGATTTAGCATATTTAGCTGCCAATAAAATTGATTGTTATATAAATAATGATTTAAAAAATTTTTATTATTTACTTTCTGGAGAATTAATAGTAAAAGAAGCAGGAGGTTTAATAACTGATTTTATAGGAAATTATGATTATAAAAATTCTTCTAATATATTAGCTACTAATTCTAGTATTAGAAAGTTAATAATATTAAAAAATTAAGATTTGTGATAAATAAATAAATCTTTTTAAAAAAAAATATATTTTTTATTAATAAAAAATATATTTTCAATTACAAATCTTGGATATATAATCATGATTATAAAAAATATCAAAAATAAAATAATATCTCAATTAAAACCTATATATTTAAAAATTAATGATAATAACCATCTTAAAAAAGATGAAATAATAAATTACTTAGAAATTACTGTTGTAAGTGATTATTTTATTCAAAAATCATTAATTACTCGTCATAAATTGATATATCAAATTATAGGAAATAAAATAAATAAAATTCATTCTCTTTCATTATATACTTATACATTAAGTGAATGGAAAAAAATTAAAAAAAATAAAATTTTGTAAAATTATAAAATTTTTTTTATTTAAAGGATAATAATGTTATATAAAAAAAATAATAAAGTAATTAAAAATAATTGTTTTAATACAATTCCTATTGTAATTGAAAATACTTCTCAAGGAGAGAGATCATATGATATTTTTTCTAGATTATTAAAAGAACGTATTATTTTTCTTACAGGACCTATTGAAGATAATATGGCTAATTTAATAGTTGCTCAAATATTATTTTTAGATTCAGAAAATTCAAATAAAGATATTTTTATTTATATAAATAGTCCTGGAGGTGTTATTACATCTGGTATGTCCATATATGACACTATGCAATTTGTTAAATCAGATATTAGTACATTATGTATAGGTCAAGCATGTTCTATGGCTGCTTTTTTATTATCTTCTGGTAAAAAAAATAAAAGATTTTGCTTACCTAATGCAAGAATGATGATACATCAACCTATGGGTAATTATCAAGGACAAGTCACTGATATTGAAATTCAAACTCAAGAAATTTTAAGAATTAAAAATTATATAAATAAACTTATGTCATTACATACAGGAAAATCTATTGAAATTATTGAAAAAGATACAAACAGAGATAAATTCTTATCAGCTCAAGAAGCAATAGAATATGGTTTAATAGACAATATTATTTGTAATAAAAAATAATATTGATTTTTAAATCTTAAAAATATAAATATAAAATTTATTATGAATATAATATGAGGTTTGTAATGACATATAATAAGGAGAATTATAATACAATTTTACGTTGTTCTTTTTGTCAAAAATATCAAAATGAAGTTAATCAACTTATATCAGTAAATGATTCTATTTTTATTTGTGATAAATGTATTATATTATGTTTTAATATTTTACAAAAAAAAGATAAAAATAAAATTAAACATATTTTTAATAATTCAAAAATATGTTTAACACCACATAAAATTTTTAATTATTTAAATCAATATATAATAAGTCAAACCCAAGCTAAAAAGATACTTTCTGTATCAGTATATAATCATTATAAAAAATTAAAATTCTGTATGGGAAATAATGATATAATAGAGAAAAGTAATGTTCTTCTATTAGGACCTTCTGGTAGTGGTAAAACATTATTAGCAGAAACATTAGCACGTTTTCTAAATGTTCCCTTTGCCATAGCAGATGCTACTACTTTAACAGAAGCTGGTTATGTAGGAGAAGATGTAGAAAATATTATTCAAAAATTATTACAAAATGCTAATTATGATATAGAAAAAACACAACGCGGAATAATATATATTGATGAAATTGATAAAATTGCACGTAAATCAGAAAATATCTCTATAACTAGAGATGTTTCTGGAGAAGGTGTACAGCAAGCTTTATTAAAGTTAATTGAAGGTACTATATCTTCTATTCCTCCCAAAGGAGGACGTAAACATCCTCAACAAGAATTTATACAAATAAATACTAAAAATATTTTATTTATTTGTGCTGGTTCTTTTTATGGATTAGAAAAAATTATTTCAAGTAGACTTAATTATGCTAGTAAAAGTATAGGATTTCATACAAAAACAAATAATATTAAAAATAAATTTTTAAATAAAAATGATATTTTAAAAAAAGTACTTCCCGAAGATTTAATTAAATTCGGATTAATACCTGAATTTATAGGACGCTTACCTGTCATAGTATCATTAAAAGAATTAAATAAAAAACAATTAATGGAAATTTTATTAAAACCTAAAAATGCCCTTATTAAACAATATCAAAATTTATTTAAATATGAAAACATAAAATTAGAATTTAATCCAAATGCTATAGAAGAAATTGCAAAAAAAGCAATATTATTAAATACAGGAGCTAGAGGATTAAAATCTATTTTAGAAAAATCATTATTAAATATAATGTATAATGCACCTTCAATAAAAAATATTTGTAAAATTAAAATTAATGAAAAAGTAATTAATAATTTATCTGATCCAATTATTGAATATAACAAAAATTAATAATTATTTAATTTTTTATAATATTAAAGAGAGAAATTTATGAATTCTAAGAATTCAGAACATATCATAATTCCAGTTTTACCATTACGTGATGTAGTTGTATATCCTCATATGGTAATACCTTTATTTATTGGAAGAGAAAAATCTATTCGTTGTTTAGAAGCAGCTATGAATAATGATAAAAAAATTATGTTAGTTGCACAAAAAGAAGCATCTAATGATGATCCTAATATTAATGATTTATTTAATGTAGGTACAATGACATCTATTTTACAAATGTTAAAATTACCAGATGGTACTGTCAAAATTTTAGTAGAAGGATTAAATAGAGTAAAAATAATAACATTATCGGATGATGGTAATTATTTTACAGCACAAGTAAAATACTTATCATCTCCAATTTTAGATATAAAAGAACAAGAAGTATTAGTTAGAACAGCAATCAATCAATTTGAAGGATATATAAAATTAAATAAAAAAATTCCTCCAGAAGTTTTAAGTTCTTTAAATAATATTGAAGATGCTGCTAAATTAGCTGATACTATTGCTGCTCATATGCCTTTAAAATTACCTAATAAACAATTAATATTAGAAATGTCTGATGTTAATAAAAGATTAGAATATCTAATGGCTATAATGGAATCTGAAATTGATTTATTACAAGTAGAAAAAAAAATTCGTAATAGAGTAAAAAAACAAATGGAAAAAAGTCAAAGGGAATATTATTTAAATGAACAAATGAAAGCTATTCAAAAAGAATTAGGAGAAATTGATAATAACCTTGATGAAAATGAAATTTTAAAAAAAAAAATAGAATTAGCAAGAATACCAAAAGAGATAAAAGAAAAAATATTTTTTGAATTAAGAAAATTAAAAATGATGTCTCCTATATCAGCTGAAGCAACAGTAGTTAGAGGATATATAGAATGGATGATACAAATACCATGGAATATAAAAAGTAGATTAAAAAAAGATTTATGTAAAGCAAAAAAAATATTAGATCAAGATCATTATGGTTTAGAATCTGTTAAAGAACATATTTTAGGATATTTAGCTGTCCAAAATAGATCTAATAAAATTAGAGGACCTATTTTATGTTTAGTTGGACCCCCAGGAGTAGGAAAGACTTCATTAGGAAAATCTATAGCTAGAGCTACAGGTAGAAAATTTATTAAAATAGCATTAGGAGGTATAAGAGATGAAGGTGAAATTAGAGGTCATCGTAGAACATATATTGGTTCTATGCCAGGTAAAATAATACAAAAAATTGTTAAAACAGGTGTAAAAAATCCATTATTATTATTAGATGAAATAGATAAAATATCATATGACATGAGAGGTGATCCTGCATCAGCATTATTAGAAGTTTTAGATCCAGAACAAAATATTGCATTTAATGATCATTATCTTGAAATAGATTATGATTTATCTAGTGTAATGTTTGTTGCAACCTCAAATTCTCTAGTAAATATACCATTACCTCTATTAGATAGAATGGAAGTTATTAAAATTTCTGGTTATACAGAAGATGAAAAATTACGTATAGCAAAAAAATATTTATTACCTAAACAAATAAAGCGTAATGCTTTAAAAGAAAAAGAATTAGTTATTAATGATAAAACAATTATCGATATAATTAGATATTATACTAGAGAATCAGGTGTACGAGGTTTAGAAAGAAAATTATCTACATTATGTAGAAAAACAGTAAAAACTATCTTAATAGAAAAAAATATTAAATCTATTATAATAGATAATTTTAATTTAAAAAATTATTTAGGTGTACAAAAATTTGATTATGGTAAAGCAGAAAATGAAAATTTAATTGGGCAGGTAACTGGGTTAGCATGGACAGAAGTAGGTGGAGAATTATTAACTATTGAAACTGTATGTATACCTGGTAAAGGAAAATTAACATATACAGGATCATTAGGTGAAGTTATGCAAGAATCTATACAAACAGCTTTAACTGTAGTAAAAGCAAGAACTAAAAAATTAAATATTGATAAAGAATTTTATAAAAATATAGATATTCATGTTCATGCTTTAGAAGGTGCAACTCCAAAAGATGGCCCTAGTGCAGGTATTTCTATTTGTACTGCCTTGGTTTCTAGTTTAACTAGTAATCCTGTAAAAGCTAATGTTGCTATGACTGGAGAAATTACTTTAAGAGGACAAATATTAGGTATTGGAGGATTAAAAGAAAAATTATTAGCAGCACATAGAGGGGGAATTAATATTGTACTTATTCCTGAACAAAATAAAAGAAATTTAGAAGATATACCTAAAAATATTATAACAGATTTAAAAATTTTAACTGTCAAAAATATTGAAGAAGTATTATCTTTATCTTTACAAAATAAACCGTTTTAATAATGAAAATTATTTTAAAAAGTATAATATTATGTTACACAAAATAATTCATTTAACTAAAAAACTTGTTCAATGTCCTTCTATAAGTCCTTTTGATGCTAAATGTCAAGATATTATAATTAAAATACTTCAAAAATTAAGATTTGATATTAATATAATGAATGTTAATAATACCAAAAATTTTTGGGCAATTCACAATATTAAATATAAAAATATATATGACACTTTAGTTTTTGCAGGTCATACTGATGTTGTTCCTCCAGGAAATATAAAACAATGGAAATTTAATCCGTTTAAACCAGTTATAAAAGATAAGATTTTATATGGTAGAGGAGTTTGTGATATGAAAGGTTCTTTAGCTGCAATGATATTTGCGGCTAAAAAATTTATTTCTTATTATCCTCATTATTATGGCTGTATAGCTTTTATGATTACTTCAGACGAAGAAGGTAGTGCTAAAGATGGAACTATAAAAATTATACAAAATTTATTAGAAAAAAAAGAAAAAGTAGATTTTTGTATTATAGGAGAACCTACAAGTAATAAAATTATTGGAGATAATATTAAAAATGGGAGGAGAGGTTCATTAAATGTTAAACTAAAAATTATAGGTATACAAGGACATGTAGCATATCATAATTTAGCTAAAAATCCTATTCATATAGTAATTCCGTTATTAAATGAATTAATTCTAAAAAAATGGAGTAAGGAAAATACTTTATTACCTGCTACTAGTATGCAAATTACAAGAATTAGCTCTAATATAAAAAATAATAATATTATTCCAGGTGATATTAATATTTATATTAATTTTCGTTTTAATAATGAAATAAATTATCAGAACATTTTACAAGAATTAAAGAATATTATTAAAAAATATATTTTAAATTTTAATATAAAATGGGATTTATCTGCTAAACCCTATTTAAGTAATAAATATTATAAAAAAAAAAAAAATTTAATTCAAATAGTAAAAAAAAGTATTTATTCAATTAATAATATTAATCCATCATTAATTAATGATGGAGGTACTTCAGATGGTAGATTTATTATAAAAACAGGAGCACAAATTATTGAATTAGGCTTAAATAATTCTACTATTCATAAAATTAATGAACATGTTTATATTAATGACTTATATAATTTATATAAAATATACTATGAAATTTTAAAAAATACTTTTTTAGTTTAATATAATTTAAGAAATAAATTTTGTATTAATAATATTAATATTATAATTATTATAAATTAATATTTTTTCGGGATTTTTTAGTCCCTTAAAAAGGCAATTTTTTAAAAAAATATTATTTACAATAGATTTTTCTATGGAGTTTATATTAAATACTTGTAAACAGTTTTCTACATTTATATTAGATATAAAAATATTATCTGCAATAGGTATAAAATTACCTTTATTTCCTTCATCATATAAATAATCGATATTTAAAAAAAATTTTTGAATAAATGCAATATTTATATTGTTAATATAAATATTATTTATTTTACCTCCTCTTATTGCATTATTTTTAATTTTAAAAAAAGATTGTAATTTACCATCAATAATGCAATCTTCTATAAAAATATTTTTTATACCTCCTGAACATTCACTACCTAGTGTAATAGCTCCATGACCATTATACATATTACATTTTTTAATAATAATATTTTTAGAAGGAATATTAATTTTTCTTCCATCATTATTTGTTCCTGATTTTATTGCAATACAATCATCTCCAGTATAAAAAACACTGTTTTGAATTAAAACATTATTACATGATTCTGGATTACATCCATCATTATTTGGTCCTAAACTATTTATTTTAATATTTTGAATAATAATATTTTGACTTAAAACTGGATGTATTTCCCACATAGGAGAATTAATAATATTAATATCTGAAATAAAAATATTTTTACATAAATATAATTGAATAAAATTTGGTCTAAGAAAATGATCAATACCAAAAACTCTATTTTTGATAGGAATATTATTTTTATTCATATCTTTAAGTTTTTTTACATCATTATTTTGTAAATGATTACCATTAATATCATTTTTCCATGACCACCAATTATTAAAATTAGCTTGTCCATCTAATGTTCCTGTACCAGTTATAGCAATATTTTTTTGATTATAAGCATATATTAATGATGTATAATTAATACATTCTGTACCCTCCCATCTTGTAAACACATTATAATATTTATAAGGATCAGTATAAAATTTTAATATAGTATTATGTTGTAAATATAAATTTACATTACTTTTTAAAGTAATTGGTCCAGTATAAAATTCTCCATTTGGAATAACAACAATTCCACCACCATTATTATAACAATCATTAATAGTATTATTTATAGCATATGAAATATCATCTTTTTTTTTATGATAAGATTTAATATATTCTTTAACAAAATATTTCTTTTGATTAAAAGATGGTACTTTTATTTGATCTAAAATAGATTCTTTTTTTTTAAAATTATACATATAATATTTATAATTATTAAGTTTATTTATATATTATATATATATATTATTTAGTAATATTTGATATTAATCATTTATTAATAAATATCTAATTTTAAATATCAGATAAATTTTTTATATTTATAATATCTGTTGCTGTACCAGTATATATTTCTGCTGCTATACCAATAGATTCATAAAAAGTAGGGTGTGCATGCATAGTTAATGAAATATCTTCTATATCACATCCCATTTCAATTGCTAAACTTATTTCTCCTAATAATTCTCCAGCATTATATCCAATAATACTTCCTCCTATAATTCTATTCGAATCTTTATCTACAATTAATTTTGTTAAACCATTTTCTTCATTAGAAGATATTGCTCTACCTAATGCATTCCAAGAAAATACAGAGGTTTGATAATTTAAATTATTTTTTATTGCATTTTTTTCTGTTATACCTATCCAAGCTATTTCTGGATGCGTATATGCAATAGATGGAATAACTTTAGGAACAAAATAATGTTTTTTCCCTGAAATAACTTCTGCAGCTAAATGTCCTTCATGGATACCTTTATGAGCTAACATAGGATATCCAGTAACATCTCCTACAGCATATATGTTAGAAATATTAGTTCTCATTTGACTATCAGTTTGAATAAAACCATGATTATTAATTAATAATTTATTAAATTTTTTATTTATAAAAATAGAATTAGGTTTTCTACCAATTGCAACAAGAATTACATCATATTGTTTTGAGTAAATGGATTTATGATTATCACTAGTCATATGTACTTGTAATAAATCTTTACTATTATCTACTGATATTATTTCAGTTCCTAATATAAAATTAAATTTGTTTTTTATATTTTTTTGATAAATATTTACAATATCATTATCTACTTCAGGTAATAAATTATTTGAAATATCTATTATATCTATTTTAGATCCAAAAGTTTGATAAATTGTTGCCATTTCTAAACCAATAATACCACTTCCTATAATCATCATTTTTTTAGGAATTTTTTTTAAATTTAATGCATCTGTAGAATTCCAAATTCTTTTATCTTCATAAGGCAGAAAAGGTAAACTTATTGGTATAGATCCTGTAGCTATTATAGCATTATCAAATAATATTTTTACATTACTATTAGTTAAATTTAAACAATTATTTGTTTCTAAAAAACCCATATCATTTATAATTTTAACATTACGTTTTTTAGCTAAAAAATGTAATCCATTAGTTAATTTATTAATTACATTTTGTTTCCAATTTATAATACTATCAAAATTTATTTTAATATTATTGTTAAATATACCCTTTTTTGAAAAATTTTTATACTCTTTAATAATTTTCGCAATGTTAAGTAATGTTTTTGATGGAATACAACCTACATTTAAACAAACTCCACCTAAATTATTATAATTTTCTACTATTATAGTTTTTAATCCTAAATCACTACAACGAAAAGCTGCAGCATATCCTGCAGGCCCTCCTCCAATTACAACTACTTGAATTTTTATTATATTATTCATATTATTCTCTATTATTAATAATGTTTTTTATATATAAAATTTAAAAAAATTAAATTAATATATTTCTAATATCAGATGTTAAATAACAAATATAATTTAAAAAATTAATACCTTCTACTCCATTAATAACACGATGATCATATGATAAAGATAATGGTAACATAAGTCTTGGTACAAATTTGTTTTCTTTCCATATAGGTTTAATATTAGCTTGTGAAATTCCTAAAATTGCTACTTCTGGAGAATTTATTATAGGAGTAAAAAAACTACCTTTAAATTGACCAAGATTAGATATTGTAAAACATCCTCCCTTCATATTATTTGGATGAAGTTTATTTTTTCTTGCTTTACAAGAAAGATCTTTAATTATTTTAGATAAATTATTAATATTTTTTTTTAAAACATCAAAAATTACTGGAACTAATAAACCTTGTTTTGTATTAATAGCTATACCAATATTATAATATTTTTTAATTATTAAAGTATTATTATCTTGAGATAAAGAAGAATTAAAATTAGGATATTTTTGTAAGGCATGTGAACAAATTTTAATCATAAAACTTAATAAAGTTAATTTAATTTTTTCTTCTTTTTGAGCAAATTCTTTATTTTTTTGAATTCTAAATTTTTCTAAATTAGTAATATCTGTTTCTATATGTTGTGTAACATGAGGAATATTTTTCCAATAATTAGATAAGTTTTTACTAGAAATTTTTTGTATATTATTTAAATGAATTTCTTCACATTTACCAAATTTTTGATAAATTAAAACAGAATTTTTAATATTATTATTTTCTAATACTTTTTGAGATTTAATATATTGTAAAATATCTTCTTTTAAAATTCTATTTTTTGTACCACTAGGTTTAATATTATTTAAATCAATATTAAATTTTCTTGCTATTTTTCTTACAATAGGAGAAGAACATATATTTCTTAATGTATTATTTTTAATAAATGTTTTTATTATGTTTTTTTGATTTTCTTTTAAAACAATATTTATATACATGAATATATCATTTTTATATACATAATCATTAATTTTAATAATGATTTTCTTTACTAACCCTGAACATGTAGAAGCTATTTTAAAAATATCAATATTATTCTTAATAATAATTAAAGTTTGATTTTGTTTAAAAAACTCATTTTTTTTTACTAAAATATCAGTAACTTTCATTTTATTGAAACCAATATTTGGAATACATAATTCTTGTAATTTTATCTGTTTTTTATTTTTTTCTTCTTTTTTATTTATTGATAAATTATTAATATTATCATTTGATATTTCTAAAATTATATCTCCTTTAGTAATTATGTTACCTATAGATATTAAAATTTTTTTAACTATACCTTCTTTATTAGAAGGTATTTCAATAGAAGTTTTATCACTTTCTACTGTAATAATAGATTGTTCTTTTTTTATTTTTTCTCCTTCTTTAACTAAAATATCGGTAACTTTCATTTTTTCTATTCCTGTATCAGGAAGTACTATTTTTGTATACATATTTACCTTTTTAGGAAATTCTTGGATTATTTTTATTTATATTAATATTATTTTTTCTAATAAAATCTAAAATTAATTTTAAATTAATTAGTTTTAAATCAAATAATATATTTAAAATAGCTAAAACTACATATATTTCATTAATTTCAAAAAAATCGCGTAAATTTTTTCTACTATCGGAACGACCAAATCCATCTGTTCCTAGTACAAAATAATTATTTGTAGGTATATATTTACGAATTTGTTCTGCAAAAATTTTTATATAATCTGTTGCAGCTACAGTAGGATAATTTTTTACTATTTTTGTAACATATGGAATACGACGTTTTTCATTAGGATGTAATAAATTCCAATGATCACAATCTTGTCCTTCTCGAGCAATTTCAGTAAAGGAAGTAACACTAAAAATATCTGAATTAATATTATATTCTTGATATAAAATATGAGCTGCTTTAATCATATTAAGTAGAATAGATCCTGAACCTAATAATTGAATTGTTATTTTATTATTATTTTTGTTTATAGAATTTAATTTATATATACCTTTACAAATACCATATTGATTATATCTATTTATAGATGGCATATCATAATTTTCATTCATAGTAGTAATATAATAATAAATATTTTCTTGTTGTATTCCATACATTCTTTGTATTCCATTATTAATAATAACTGCTAATTCATATGCATAAGTCGGATCATAAGAAATACAATTAGGAATTGTTAATGAATAAATATGACTATGTCCATCTTCATGTTGTAATCCCTCTCCATTTAAAGTAGTACGTCCTGAAGTTGCTCCAATTAAAAAACCTCTTGCTTGTTGATCTCCTGCTGCCCAACAAAAATCTCCAATTCTTTGAAAACCAAACATAGAATAATAAATATAAAATGGTATCATAGGAAAATTATTAGTTGAATAAGAAGTTGCTGCAGCTAACCAAGATGCAAAAGCTCCAGATTCATTTATTCCTTCTTGTAAAATTTGTCCTTTTATATCTTCTTTATAATATGTTAATAAAGATTTATCTTGTGGAGTGTATTGTAATCCACTAGAATTATATATTCCTATTTGTCTAAATAAACCTTCCATACCAAATGTACGTGCTTCATCAGCTATAATAGGAACTATTCTATTACTAATATTTTTATCTCTTAAGAGAATATTTAATATCCGTAAAAATGCAATTGTGGTAGATATTTTTTTTTGTTTGTTTAATAAAGTACTAAACTGATCTAAATTAGGTAAAATTAATTTTTCTGTAAAGTTAATTCTTCTATAGGGAATATATCCACCTAATTTTTTACGTTGATTATGTAAATAATTATATTCTATAGAATTTTTATTAAAAGTAATATAAGGTAATTTATGTAAATCATTATCATTTATAGGAATATTTAAAGTATTTCTTATATGTTTAATTGCATCAATATCAATTTTTTTAATTTGATGAGCAATATTTTTACTTTCAGCTATTTTACCTAATCCAAAACCCTTAATTGTACGAAACAAAATAACTATAGGTTTATCTTTAATAAGATAAGCTTTTTTAAAAGCTGTATAAATTTTTTTTGGATCATGTCCTCCAAAATTTAAATTTTCTATATCTTTATCAGTAAAATTTTTGATTAAATCTAATGTTTCTGTAAATTTTCCAAAAAAATTTTTTCGAATATAAGATCCATTTTTAGAATTAAGGTTTTGAAATTCTCCATCTGGAGTTTTATCAATTAATTCCATTAGTTTACCAGTTTTATCTTGAGTTAATAAATTTTCCCAATTATTACCCCATATAACTTTAATAACTTTCCAACCAGCTCCTTGAAAAATATTTTCTAATTCATTAATAATTTTACCGTTACCATATACAGGACCATCTAACCTTTGTAAATTACAATTTATAACAAAAATTAAATTATTTAATTTTTCTCTAGACGCAATATTTAATACTCCTTTTGATTCTGGTTCATCCATTTCACCATCACCTAAAAATGCAAAAATTTTTTTATTTTTAGTTTTATATAATTCTCTGTTTTCTAAATATTTAAGAAATTTAGCCTGATAAATTGCAGCAATTGGTCCAAGTCCCATTGATACAGTAGGAAATTGCCAAAAATTAGGCATAAGTTTAGGATGTGGATAAGATGATAATCCTGAACCAAATATTTCTTGACGAAATTTGTCTAAATGATGAACATTTATTCTTCCTTCTAAAAAAGATCTAGCATAAATTCCAGGTGAAATATGTCCTTGAAAATAAATAATATCACCATTATCAGTATTATTAGACGCTTTAAAAAAATGATTAAAACAAACTTCATAAATATATGAAGAAGATTGATAAGATGCAATATGACCTCCTAAATCCAATTTTTTTTTAGAAGCTCTTAAAACAATCATTATTGCATTCCATCTAATAAAAGATCTAATTTTTTCTTCTATGATTAAATTTCCAGGATATGTAAACTCTTCTTTTTTAGAAAAAGAATTAATATAATTCTGATTTTTATAATTTAAAATAATACCCTTATTATTTAAATGTTTTATTATAGTTTTAATTAAAAATTTAGCTCTTTGAGTTCCTTCCTCTTTTATAACAGAATCTATTGATTGTATCCAATCATTTGTTTCAATTGGATCCACGTCATTATAATATAACAAGTATTTATCTGACATGGTTATTATTCCTTATTGTAATAAATAATTATAAAATATTTTTTAATTGTTATTGAAAATTTGTAGTTATTTTTATTAAAAATAGAAAATATATTTTTGTTATAATTTTAAAAATTTATCATTGTTGTTATATCACCTTTTTTCTGTAGCCATTCACGACGATCTTCTGCTCTTTTTTTAGCTAATAACATATCCATTATAGAAAATGTTTTTTTAATTTCTCTTTCATTATTATTAATAACTAATTGTACTAATCTACGACTATTAGGATTAAATGTTGTTTCTCTTAATTGAGTTGGATTCATTTCACCTAATCCTTTAAAACGTTGTATATTTATTTTTTGTTTATTATTTTGGTAATTATATTTTTTTAATATTTGTATTTTTTCATTTTCATTTAGAGCATAAAAAATTTTTTTACCAAAATCTATACGATATAATGGGGGCATAGCTACATAAATATGTCCATTTTTTACTAACGGTAAAAAATGTTTTATAAATAAAGCACATAATAAAGTAGCAATATGTAATCCATCTGAATCTGCATCAGATAAAATACAAATTTTATTGTATCTTAATTTTTTTAAGTCTTCATTTTTAGGATAAATACCAATAGCTAAAGAAATATCATATATTTCTTGTGAAGATAAAATTTCTTCAGAATTTATTTCCCAAGTATTTAAAATTTTCCCTTTTAAAGGCATAACAGCTTGAAAATTTTTGTTACGTGCTTGTTTTGCAGATCCTCCAGCTGAATCTCCTTCTACCAAAAAAAGTTCTGTTTTTTTTGTATTATGAATAATACAATCTGATAATTTACTTGGTAAGATTGAACTTATATTATAATGTTTTTTTTTAATAAGTTTTTTAGCATTTCTAATACGTTTTTGAGCATTATTTATAAAAATATTAATTAAAGTAGTTCCTATTTTAAAATTTTGATTTAACCATAAAATAAATGAATCTCTAACTATATTAGCTACAAAAATAGTACATTTTCTAGAAGCTAAACGTTCTTTTGTTTGTCCTGTAAATTGTGGATCTTGGATTTTTATAGATAAAACATATGAACATTTTTCCCAAATATCTTCTCCTAATAATTTTATATTTCTAGGTAACATATTATGAAAATTACAAAAATAACGTATTGCATCTAATAAACCTAAACGTAATCCATTAACATGAGTACCACCAAAAGTAGTAGGAATTAAATTAACATAACTTTCTGTAGGGAAACTATAATTGTTATCTAATATCCATAATAATACCCAATCTAATTGTTTAGTATCATTAACATATTTTCCTGTAAAAGGAGTATTAGGAATAGTATTAATATTTTTAATTGAACTATTTAAATATTCTAATAAACCATTTTTGTAATTCCAACAATAATTATCTGTATTATTTTTGTTTTTAAAATATACAGTTAAACCTGCACATAAAACTGCTTTAGCTTTTAATAAATTTATTAAATGAGTAACTAAAAAATTATTATGTTCAAAAAAACATTGATTTGGCCAAAATCTAATTTTTGTACCAGTTTTTTGTTGATTTAAATTTTTATAAAATTTAAGATTTTGAATTTTATATCCATTTTCAAAAATAATTGTATAAATTTTTTTTTGTTTAAAAATACTTACTTCCATTCTTTTCGATAGTGCATTAACAACAGAAATACCAACTCCGTGTAAACCACCAGAAAAATTATAATTTTTATTAGAAAATTTTCCTCCAGCATGTAAACGACATAAAATAAGTTCTATAGCAGGAATACCCGCTCTCGAATGTATATCTATAGGCATACCTCTACCATCATCAATAACTTCAAGTGATTGATCTTTGTGTAAAATTACAAAAATATTAGTTGCATAACCAGCTAAAGCTTCATCTACACTATTATCTATAACTTCTTGAGCTAAATGATTGGGTCTAGTAAGATCTGTATACATCCCTGGTCGACGTCTTACAGGATCTAGCCCTTCTAAAACTTCTATAGAATCTGCGTTATATTGATTTAAATGATTCATTTTTTATTAATTATATAATGATTTTATATGTTAAATATAAAAAAAATTCATTTTTAGTCAATTAATTTTCATCATTTTTATTATTTATCTGATATTTATTTTAAATATCAGATAAATTTTTTATATATTTTTTTTTTCTTTATACAAGGTTATAAAAATAGTTAAAATACATGAAAACAATATTCCCATTAACCAAATTAAATACCACATATTAAATTCCATTATCTATTTAATAATAAAAATCAGATTTTTTTTGAATTTCTTTCTTATTAATTTTAAAAAACATTTTTTTATAACACCAAAAAGTATACATTAAAACAAAAGGCATAAATATAATAACTATATATAACATTATTTTTAATGTTAATGTACTTGAAGTAGCATTCCAAATAGTTAAACTTTGTATAGATTTTATACTTGAAGGAACAATAAAAGGAAATATCATAATTCCTATAGTTGTAATAACACTAACAATATTTAAAATCGAAAATATAAAAGTCATTATTAATCTTTTACATATAGATGATATCATCATAAATAATGTAAAAAATATACTTAATAGTGGTATTATATATAAATATTGATGTTTTTTAAAATTATTGATCCATAAATACTTTTCATGAGTAATATTATATATTTTTAAAAAATTATTAACATCATTATCATATAATGATAAGTGTATTTTATAACCCTTTGTATAAAAAACAATACTAATAAATGATAATATTAATAAAATTATTGATAATATAGAAAATAATTTTAAAATTATATTTAATCGATAATTAATATTTTTTTCTATAATTCTAATTTGTAAATAAGATGCAGCATGATTAATAATAATGATCAGTATAGTAATACTGATTATTATACTAGAAAGATCAAATAAATCTATAAAATATCCTTTAAAAAAGATATGATAATATTTATCCATATAAAATGGAATACCTTTAAAAATATTACCTAATGTTATACCTAAAATAAAGGGAGGTATTATACTACCTATAAATATAAATATATCACATATTTGTTGCCATATTTTATTTTTAATTTTTGAACGATATTCAAAACCTATAGGACGTAAAAATAAAGATATTAATAATAATATAATTGGAATATAAAAACAGGAAAATATAGTAGCGTATACAATAGGCCATGCTGCAAATAATGCAGCACCCGTTGTAATTAACCAAACTTGATTACCATCCCAATGAGGAGCAATAGTATTTATCATAACTCTTCGTTCAAGATTATTTTTTCCAATAATAAATAATAATATACCTACTCCCATATCTATTCCATTAGTAAGAACGGATCCTGTCATTAATATAGTAATTATTAATGACCAAATTATACATAAAATTTTATGATTTAACATTAAAATAACCCAACTAATTTTTTTTGTGTAAAATATTTTCTTTTATTTTATTTTCAAAAAAATACTTACCAGTACCTAAAATACTTGGTCCTATACTAGATATTTTATATATTAAAAATAATTCTATTATTAATAGAATAGTATAAAAAATAAAAATTAAAATTATTGAAAATAATACTTCATTCAATTGAATTGAAGATCCAGCCATGTATGTTGGTAATATTTCTTTAATAGCCCATGGTTGTCTACCATATTCTGCAACAAACCATCCTGATTCAGATGCAATCCAAGGTAATGGCATCGAATACAAACATATTTTCAATAAATATTTTTTTTTTTCAATGTTGTTATTAATAACACTAAAAATAAAAACTAAAATTAATATAATAAATAAAATTATACTAGATAATACCATAATTCTAAAAGAAAAAAATAGAGGACTTATTAATGGTATAGATTTTATAGCTATATTTTTTATTTGCGAATAATTTATATTATTAATATTTTTATAATATTGTTTAACTAAAAACCCATATCCTAAAAATTTTTTATTTTTATTAAAAATTTTTATATCATCTAATGATAGATTACCATTTTTAATGTTTTCAAGAGCTATTAAAGCGCTCAAACCATTTTTAATTTTAAATTCATTTTCTTTAATTAAATCTTTTATTCCTATAATAGGTAAGGATAAAGATCTTGTTGCTATTATACCTAATAAATAAGGAATTTTTATAGCATACTTATTTAATTGTTTTTTTTGATTAGGAAAACTTATTACATTAAATGATGCTGGAGGTTTTTGTGTATTCCATTCTGCTTCAATAGCAGCTAGTTTAATTTTTTGTGTATGACCTAATTGATACCCAGATTCATCACCTAAAATTATAACAGATAAAATAGAAATTAAACCAAAACAAGAGGCAATAATAATAGATTTTTTGGCAAATTTTATATCTCTCTTTTTTAAGAGATAAAAAGAACTAATTCCAATAATAAACATTGATCCTGTAGTATATCCAGCGGTTATAGTATGTACAAATTTTGTTTGTGCTGTAGGATTAAAAATTAAATCCCAAAAATTATTCATTTCCATACGCATATTATGATAATTAAAAAAAGATGCAATTGGATTTTGCATCCAACCATTAGCAATTAAAATCCAAAGAGCAGAAAGATTAGAACCTATTGCAACACACCATGTTACGAATAAATGTTGTAATTTATTTAAACGATTCCATCCTAAAAAAAATAAACCTACAAATGTAGATTCTAAAAAGAATGCAACTAAACCTTCTATAGCTAATGGAGCTCCGAAAATATCACCAACATAATGTGAATAATATGCCCAATTTGTACCAAATTGAAATTCCATTGTTAAACCAGTAACTACACCTAAAGCAAAATTAATACCAAATAATTTACCCCAAAATTTAGTCATATCTCGATATATTTTTTTTTTAGATAAAAAATATATTGTTTCCATAATAGCTATTAAAAAAGATAATCCTAATGTTAATGGTACAAATAAAAAATGGTACATTGCTGTTAATGCAAATTGTAATCTTGATAGGTCAATAATATTTAACATTATTAATCCTTATTTAATTTTCATATTATTTATTGTAATATAATATTTAAATATTTATTTAAATAAATTTTTTTAAAAAATTAAAATTTATAAAAATAAACATATAGGATCTTCTAAAAAATTTTTTACTAACATTAAAAAACCTATAGCATCTTTACCATCTATTAAACGATGATCATATGATAAAGCTAAATACATCATAGGCATAATACATATTTTATGGTTTATAACAATAGGTCTTTCTTTAATAGTATGCATTCCTAAAATAGCACTTTGTGGAGGATTGATAATTGGAGTAGACATTAGAGATCCAAAAACACCTCCATTAGTGATAGTAAAAGTACCACTTTGTAAATCTTTTAGAGATAATTGATTATTATTACTTTTTTGAACTAATTCTTTTATTTTTTTTTCTATATTTATTATAGATAATTGATCAGTATTATATATAATAGGAGTTATTAATCCTCTTTTTGTTGCAATTGCAATATTAATATGATATTTATTATTATAAATAATATTATCTTTATCAATAAATGCATTAATTTTTTTAAAAAATTTTAAAGCTTTAGTAACAGCTTTAATATTAAAAGATGTAAATCCTAATTTTAAATTATATTTTTTAAATATAAAATCTTTATAATCATTTTTTATATTAATAATTTTTTTCATATTAACTTCATTAAATGTTGTTAACATAACAGTATTTTTTTTAGAATCCATTAATTTATTAGCAAGATACTTTCTTAAAGGACTCATTTTTTTTATTTTAAAACTATTTTTTTTTTTTTTTAAAATATTTTGAAAATTTATTGAATTATTTAATTCATAATTATTTTTTTTTATTTTTCTTCTTATTGAAGGACTATAATTATTTAATTTATTGAAAGAAAATATTTGAAAATCTTTATTTTCTATTTTATTATTATCTAAATCTTTATTTTCTATTTTATTATTATCTAAATCTTTATTTTCTATTTTATTATTATCTAAATCTTTATTTTCTATTTTATTATTATCTAAATCTTTATTTTCTATTTTATTATTATCTAAATCTTTATTTTCTATTTTATTATTATCTAAATCTTTATTTTCTATTTTATTATTATCTAAATCTTTATTTTCTATTTTATTATTATCTAAATCTTTATTTTCTATTTTATTATTATCTAAATCTTTATTAATTTTTAATATACCAATAATTTGTTGTGATTGTACTCGTTCACCTTTTTTAACCAAAATTTTTTTTAAAATACCATTAACTGTTGATGGTATTTCTAAAACTATTTTATCTGTTTCTAATTCTAGAAGAATATCATCAATATTTACTATTTCACCTGGTTTTTTATACCATTGAATGATAATTGCATTATTTACTGATTCAGGTAATTCAGGAACAATAATATTAATATTATTCATTTTTTATCCTTATAAATTTATTTTCTATTTCAAATATTAAAAACAGAAAATATTATTTTTTGTTGTTGTTCTTTATAAATATTAAAATTGCCAGTTGAAGGAGATGCGGATGATTTTCTTCCTATATAATTAATATTTAAATTTAATTTATTTTTAAAATAATTTTGGATATATATCCATGATCCTTGATTTTTTGGTTCTTCTTGACACCAAAAAAAATTTTTTATTATAGAATATTTTATAATTATTTTTTTGAAATTATTATATGGAAAAGGATATATTTGTTCTAATCTAATAAAAATTACATTTTTATTTTTAATAGAATTTCTGTATTCTATTAAATCATAATATATTTTACCAGAACAAAAAATAATTCTTTTAATATTTTTTATATCTATATTTTTATCTATATCATCTAGAACAGATTGAAATGAAGTAATAAAATATTTTAAAGAAGAACATGATAAATTATATCTTAATAAAGATTTAGGGGTAAAAATAATAAGTGGTTTTTTAAAATTATTAAATGCTTGTTCACATAATAAATGATATATTTGAGATGCATTAGAAGGAATGCAAATTCTCATATTATTTTCAGAACATAATTGCAAAAATCTTTCTATTCGTGCAGAAGAATGTTCTGGTCCCTGTCCTTCATAACCATGGGGAAGCATCATGATTAATTTACTTTGATATCCCCATTTTTTTTCTCCTGAACTAATAAATTGATCTATAATAATTTGTGCTCCATTAACAAAATCTCCAAATTGTGCTTCCCATATTGTTAATATATTTTTATAATTTAATGAGTATCCATATTCAAATCCTAAAACTGCTTCTTCAGATAGAATAGAATTATAAATATAAAATTTTCCCTGTTTTAAACCTATTTGTTTTAGGGGTGTATATGAAACTCCAGTATTTTGATCATAAATAACAGCATGTCTGTGAGAAAAAGTACCTCTTTTAACATCTTCTCCAGATAATCTACAAGATATTCCCTGATTTAAAATATTTGCATATGCTAAAATTTCTGCAGTACCCCAATCTATTTTTTTTTTACCTTGACTCATATAAAATCTATCTAAATAAATTTTTTTAACTCTATAATGAATATTGAAATTTTTAGGTAAAAAACTAATTTTAAAAAGTAATTTTTTTAATTGATTAATTTTTAATTTTTGAGCTTTTATGTTAAAATTATCATGTTTAATGTAAACATCTGTGTTAATAAAAGAATAACCTTTATTAAATAAAGTTTGATATTTTTTATATATATAATTTTTTTCTTTAATATTTAAAATATTTTGATTTGATAATTTTTTAAAATAAGAATTTTGTATTGTTTCATGATTTTTTATATTATTATACATTATTGGTTGTGTTATATATGGATCATCACTTTCATTATGACCATGTCTTCTATATGAAACTAAATCAATAAAAACATCTTTTTTAAAAAAATTTCTATATTTAATAGCTAATTTTATAATAGGTATAGTATTTTCTATATTATCAGAATTAATATGAAAAATTGGACATTGAATCATTTTAGCTATATCAGTACAATAATAACTAGATCTCATGTCATTAATTTTAGAAGTTGTAAATCCAATTTGATTATTAATAATAATATGTATAGTACCATTAATTCCATAACCTTTTGTTTGAGATAAATTCAATATTTCTTGAACTATTCCTTGTCCACTAAAAGCTGCGTCTCCATGTATATTAATAGGGATTATATAATTATCTTGAGATGAATTAATTTGAGATTTTACTATGCCCATAGAAACACAATTAATAATTTCTAAATGAGAAGGATTAAATGTTAATTGTAATTTAATTTTTTGATTATTTTTAATGATATTAGAAGAATATCCTAAATGATATTTTACATCATCTATATTTTCTTTTTTTGAAATAGTATTTTTAAATTCATTCATTATTTTTTTTATACTTTTACCCATTATATTTACTAAAACATTTAATCTTCCTCTATGTGCCATACTTAAAATTATTTTTTTATTTTTATTTTTTAATTTACTTGAATAATTTATAATTTCTTTAATAATAGGAATTAAAATATCACTTCCTTCTAAAGAAAATCTTTTACTACCTGGAAAATTTTTTGCTATATTTTTTTCAAAAACTTCTGTTGCAACTAATTCTTCAAAAATACGTTTTTTTTTTGTTATACTTAAAATATTTATTTTTGATTCTATATTTTTTTTCATCCAATGTTTTTCATAATTAATTAAATGAAAATATTCAATACCTACTGAATTACAGTATATTTTTTTAAAAGTATTATAAATATCAATAATTTTTTGATTTTTTAGTAAAGAATTTAATGTAATTTTTTTTTGTAAATCATTTATATTGAAATTATAATTTTTTAATTGTAAAATATTACTTAATTTTTTTTTTTTTAATATTAAAGGATTAATATCTGCATCATAATGTCCAAATATTCTAAAATTATTTATTAATTGATTAATTTTTTCTATTAAAAATTTATTTTTATAAAAATTATTATGTTTTAATTTGTTATTTTGAAATAAAATTTTATTTTTTTTTTTTAAAAATATAAAAAAACATTTCCATTCTTCTTCTATAGAAGAAGGATTTATTAAAAATTTTTGATATAATTTTTCAATATAAAAAATATTTTCATATAACAATTTTTCTGTAAACTTATAATTGTTCATTTTAAACTCTTATTTTAGAAAATAAATATTCATTTTATTTTAAATAAATTAATAAAATTTATATATAATTTAAAATTATATTTTTAAATAAATAATTTTTTTATTAATTTTAATTTTTTTATATAAATAAAATTATATTAAAAAATATTTTTTTAAAAAAATATTTTATTAAATAAAAATTAATATAATAAATAGTTAATATTAATTAAATATAATAATAAATAATAATATTTTGAAAATAATTTAATTATAAATATTTTATAAATTTAAATAATTATTTTAATAATAATAAATAATTTATATTTTATATAATATATTATTAAAATTAAATTAATAATTCTTGATTATATAGATTTCTTTAATAATCTGCTTACTGATATATAAGTTTTATATTTTATTATATAAATAGAATATTTATTCTATAAAATAGAAAATTTTTAAAATATTTTTTTATCAAATATAATTTTACAAATTATATTATAATATAGTAATTTTTTATAATATATTATTAGAATAATAATATTATATAGGTAAATATATTTAATGTAATTTACCTATATTTTAATCTTGTTAAATTAATAAAATATAATTTTGATTTTAAAAAATATTTATTTATGTAAATCATATATATTTTATATAAAATTTTTTAAAAAATAATAAATTACTAATAATTTAATTTATAACCATTTTTTTTGTTTAAAATAAAAATATGGAGCTAAAGCTGAAACTATCATTATAATAACAGCATAAATATATCCATATTTCCATTTTAATTCTGGTAAAAATGTAAAATTCATGCCATAATTAGAAGCAACTAAAGTTGGAGGTAAAAAAATTACAGATACTAATGAAAATATTTTAATAATTCTATTTTGTTCTATATTTATAAATCCCATAGCCGCTTGTACTAGAAAATTTACTTTTTGAAAAAGTGATTCATTATGTGGTAATAGTGATTCAATGTCTCTAGAAATTTCTCTTGCTTGTTTTATTTGATTATGTGGTAATCTAGTTTTTCTCATTAAAAAATTAACTGCTCTTTGTGTATCCATTAAACATAATCTCACTTTCCATCCAATATCTTCTAATTCAGCTAAAGTAGAAAGTGCATTATCAAATTCTTCATTTTGATGACCTTTCATAATAATACAACTTAGTGCTTCTAAATCACTATATATATTTTCAATTTCATCTGCTAATTGTTCAATTTTAGTATCCAATATATCTAACAATAATTCATAAGGATTACCATAAAACATACGATGATTATGCATACGTATTCTATATAAACGAAAAACAGGTAATTCTTTTTCTCGTAACGTATATAATCTATTATTTTTAATTGTAAATGCAACAGTAGTAGTACTAGCATGTTTATTTTTTTCTTTGTAAAAGAAAAATGAATGAATATGTAATCCTTCTTGATTTTCAAAAAATCTTGCCGATGCTTCTATATCTATCAATTCTGGTCTAGTAGCTAAATTTTGTTCAAGTAAATGATATATTTTTTTTCTTTCATAATTTTCTGGATTAATTAAATCAATCCATATTGCATCTATAAGATTATCTAAATTATGATTTAGTTTAAAATGAATTAGATATTTATTATATATTTTATATGCATTTAACATAATAACTCCTGATTAGGATATATATAAATAACAAACAAAAAAATTTTAATACATATTTTATTTAAAAAAATAATATAAATTATTATACGAAAGATTCTATATAATCAGACATTATCCATTTTATTATTTTATTATCAAACTTAATTTGTAATTTTTCATTATTTTTAAGAATTTCTATTTTTATAATTATTCCTTGACCAAAAATTTTATGATAAATTAATTGTCCTATAAAATGTTTTTTTTTTATAAAAAATTTTTCTTCTTTTGATAAAATATTAATATTTTCTATATAATTAATATTTTCTATATAATTTTTTGGTAATTCACTAATAAATCTTGATGGTATACAATTAATCTTTTTACCATATAAAAATCTTTTTTTTGTATGAGTTAAAAATAATTTATTTTTTGCCCTTGTAATTCCTACATATGCTAAACGTCTTTCTTCATTTATTAAATTTTCATTAAAAGATATTTTATTAGGAAAAATTCCTTCTTCCATACCAATAATAAAAACTTCAGAAAATTCTAAACCTTTAGAAGCGTGAATAGTCATTAGTTGTATATAATTATCTTTTTTATCATTGTTTTTATTTATATTATCATTAAATAATAAAGTTTGAGAAAGAAAATCTGTAAGAATATTATTCTTTTCTATATTTATATATTTATTATTTAATTCTAAATTATTTTGTAATGTTTTTTTTGAAAATTGTTTAGAAGCATTAATAAATTCTCTTAAATTATTAATTTTTGTATTATCTTTTTCAAATAAACAATTTTTATTATACATATCCCATAGTCCAGATTTTTTTATAGTTTTTTTAATAATTTTAGATAATATTTGAGTTTTTATATCTTTTTTTAAAGATATAATTAAAGAAATAAATTTTTTTAATGAATTTAAAGATATGGTATTTATACTATTTTTATTTTGTATTATATATAAACTAGATTTCCATAATGTTAATGAATATTTATTAGCAATATCTTTTATAACATTTAATGTATTATGACCAATACCTCTTTTAGGAATATTTATTATTCTTTCAAAAGAACTATCATCATTATGATTTAATATTAATCTTAAATAAGATAAAATATTTTTTATTTCTTGACGTTCAAAAAACTGTATACCGCCATATATCTTATATGGTATAGAAAATTTTACCATAGTTTCTTCAATAATACGAGATTGTGAATTATTTCTATATAAAATTGCAAAATTATTTAATTTACTTTTTTTTATAGTAAATTTTTGTTTTATATATTTAGCAATATATTCAGCTTCATCAAATTCATTTAATGCATAATATATAGTAATAAGATCTCCGTGACTTGAATTTGTCCATAATTTTTTTTTTAATCTACTATTATTATAAGAAATTAATTTATTTGCTACTTCTAAAATATTAGAAGTAGAACGATAATTTTGTTCTAAAAATATTACTTTTACTTTATCAAATTCTTGTAAAAAACGATTAATATTATTAATTTTAGCTCCTCTCCATCCATAAATAGATTGATCATCATCACCTACAAGAACAATTTTTGTGTCATAATTTTTATTATATAATAAAGATATGCATTTATATTGTATATCATTAGTATCTTGAAATTCATCTATTAAAATATTTTGAAATCTTTTTTGATATATTTTTAATATATTAGGATTATCTAAAAATAATTTATATAAATAAAATATTAATTCATTAAAATCAATAACTTCTGTTACTTTACAAAATTGTTGATATTCATTATAAATTTTAGATAAATTAATATTATATAAATTATTTTTGTAAATATATTTATTAAATAAATTATTTTTTATATTGTTTATATATTTTAAAATATTATCTACAGAATAAATTTTATCTTTTAGAGATAATTTTTTTAAAATTCTTTTAATAATAATTTTTTGATCATAATTATCTATAATTTGAAAATTTTTTGTTAATCCTACATTTGAATAATGTATTCTTAATAAATAATAAGCGAAACTATGAAAAGTACCTATCCAGATATTATTATTCTGAATTGTATTTGTTAATAATGATTTAATTCTATTTTTTATTTCTAATGCAGCTTTATTTGTAAAAGTTACTGCTAAAATAGATTTTGGAGAACAATTTTCCTTATAAATTAACCAAGCGATTCTACGAATTAATACTAGAGTTTTACCACTACCAGCACCTGCTAATATTAATAAATTTTTTCTATTTTCAGATACTACTTCTTTTTGTTTATTATTTAAATTTTTTAGTAAATCTATATTTTTCATTTATTGAAATGCCATAATTAAAACATTTTTTTTATAAAAAATGTACTATAATATAAATTTTCCATCGTAAACATAATTAGCATCTCCTATCATAAATAAATTATTTTTATATCCTTTCCAATGGATAAATATATTTCCTCCAGGAAGATTAACACATACTTTGTGAGATAAAAAATTTTTTTTGATTCCGACTGCTACTGCTGCACATGCTCCTGAACCACAAGCATTAGTTTCTCCTACACCTCTTTCAAAAACTCTTAATTGAATATTATTCATATTAATACATTTCATAAAACCTACATTAATTTTATTAGGAAAAATTTTATGATTCTCTAAAAAAAAACCTATTTCTGATATAGAAGTATTTAATATATCATCAACCTGAATTATACAATGAGGATTACCTAAAGAAACAACATTAAAATAAATGTATTTATTTTTAAAATAAATTTTATAGGTATTTTTAATATTATTAGTTAAAAATGGTATATCTTGAGGATTAAATAATGGAATTCCCATATTTACAGAAATTTTTTTATCATTTATAATTTGTAAATGTATTACACGATTTTTTGTACTTACACATATTTTTTTTTTAAAAATTAATTTTTTTATTTTTAGGTATAATGCAATACAACGTGCTCCATTACCACATTGTTCTACTTCATTACCATCTGCATTAAAGATTCTATAATTAAAATCAATATTTTTATTATATGATGATTCAATTAATAATAGTTGATCAAAACCTATACCTAAATATCTATTAGATAATTTTTGAATAATATTTTTTTTAAAAATAAGATTATTTTTTATATTATTTATAATGATAAAATCATTACCTAATGCATGCATTTTAGTAAATTTTATTTGCATATATTTTTATAAATTCATATGTTTAAATTAAAAGAAAAGTTTTAAATTTTTTTGTTTATAATTGATACAGTAGAATTATATTTTCCTATAATAACTATATCAGCACATCTTTGTGCAAATAATCCAACAGTTACAACTCCAGGAATAGTATTTATATATTTTTCTGTTTTAATAGGATTATATAAATTTAATTTGTATACATCTAATATTAAATTACCATGTTCTGTAATTGTTTTTTTTCTTAATTTTGCTATAGCTCCTATATGTGATAATTTTCTAGTAATAAAAGTTTTTGCAGAAGGTATAATTTCAATAGGAACAGGATGTGATATACCTAAATTTTTTACATATTTAGATTGATCAATAATACAAATAAAAATATCTGCATAATTAGATATAATTTTTTCATTTGTTAATGCTGCTCCTCCTCCCTTTATCATTTGCATTTTATCATTAACTTCATCAGCACTATCAAAATATATCCCAATTTTATTTATTTTATTAATTTCATAAACATTAAAATTATATTTTTTTAATTTTTTTGTTGAATATTTAGATGCAGATACCACACCTTTTATATTTTTGTTTTCACTATATAAAATTTCAATAAATTTAGATATTGTAGTACCTGAACCAATACCTATAATATTATTATTTTTAATATATTTTATTGCTGCTTTAGATGCAATATTTTTTAATTTATTCATCATATATATTTAAACTTTATATAAAATAAAATTTATATTATATTAAGTATAATAATTTGTAAAAAAATTATATTTAAAAAACTTTGTATTTTTATAAAATTAAAATAAATAATAATTATTTATTTTAAATAAATACTTAATTGATAAATCCAATTATAATATGAATTTTTTATTTTTTATATTAAAAATATAAATTAAAAAATTTTTATATAATTATATTGAAAAAATTTTATTATGAGATTTTTTTATGAAAAAATTAAAAATAATTTTTTATATATTTTTTTTAATTAGTAATTTTATATATACATCACAAAATATTAATGCACAATTATTACCATTTAATATATTTAAAAAATGGAATAATTACTCATTACCAAGTTTATCCATAATTTTATCAAAAGTAACTCCTTCTGTTGTTAATATTAATGTACAAGGTAGTACTTTTATATCACAATTTAAATTACCACAAAATGTACAAGAATATTTAAATGAAAAATTTTCTCTTTGTAAAGAAGGATCACCATATGAAAATACTCCTATTTGTGGAAATAATGATAATATTCTTCAGCAAAAATTTCATTCTATTGGATCAGGAGTAATTATAAATTCAAAAAAGGGTTTAATTATTACTAATAATCATGTTATAGATCATGCAGATTATATTTCTGTAGAATTAAATAATGGTAAAATTTATGAAGCTAAGATTTTAATACAAGATCCAAAAACAGATTTAGCATTAATCCAAATAAAAAATAAAACTGGAAATTTAAAAAGTGTTAAAATAGCTAATTCTGATGAACTAAAAGTTGGAGATTATACTATAGCAATAGGTAATCCATATGGTTTAGGTGAAAGTGTTTCATCAGGAATTATATCAGGATTAGGACGTACTGGAATTAATATTGAAAATTTTGAAAATTTTATACAAACAGATGCTGCTATTAATAAAGGTAGTTCTGGTGGAGCATTAGTTAATCTAAATGGAGATTTAATTGGTATAAATACAGCTATTTTAACTCCTAATGAAGGAAATATTGGAATTGGTTTTGCAATACCAAGTAATACAGTAATAAATTTAGTAAATCAATTTATTAAATTTGGAAAAATAAAAAGAGGTTCTTTAGGAATATATGGTGTAGAACTTGATCCACAAATATCAAGAGTAATGAAAATACCTAATATATTTAAAGGAACTTTTATACGTGAAGTAATCTCACCTAATAATAATATATTAAAACCTGGAGATATTATAATTACACTAAATAATAAAAAAATCAATAGTTATGCTTTATTAAAGGCTAAAATAAGTACTTTAATGTATGGTTCTATTATTAAATTAGGAATTATAAGAAATAAAAAATTTCAAATAATAAAATTAAAATTAAATAATTTTTGTAAAAATAAATTTTCTAATGAAAATAAAATGTATTATGGTATTGAAGGTGCATATTTAGAAAATATTTCTTTAAAAAAGAAATATTTTATTTTTTATAAAAAAATTAAAACTGGAGTAAAAGTTATTAAAATAACACCTAATTCACCTGCTTCATTAATAGGTTTAAAAAAAGATGATATAATAATAGGAATTAATAAAAATAATATATATAATATAAAAGATCTTGAAAAAATTTTAAATAAACATCCATCATTAATATTATTAAATATTTTAAGAAAAGATAAAGAATTATATTTATTAAATTAAAAAAGTAATAAATTTCATTGAAATATATATTAAAATATATAATAATATAACAATAGGCCCTTTAGCTCAGGGGTTAGAGCAAACGACTCATAATCGTTAGGTCGTTGGTTCAAATCCAACAAGGGCCAATTTTATTTAAATTAATAAAATTTTAATTTATTATCATATCCAACTATAAATTATTAATCATTATTTATATAATAAGTATATTTATTAAAATTAATATTTAAATTTTATTTAATATTATTTTTTTAAATATTAAGGATTTATTATGTTAGAAAATATTTTTATACAAAATAAATTAAAAGAAATAAAAAAAAAAAATATTTTTATTAGGAGGTTACTTTAATTATAAAAAATATCAAAAACAATTATTAAAAATAAAAAAAAAATTACAAAATCCAATCATTTGGAAAAATATAAATGATTTACTTTCTCTAAATAAAAAAAAAGCCAAGATAGAAAGTATTTTATTAAATTTAGATAATATTAATAAAGATATTATTGATATTGATGAATTAATTAATTTAGCAATTTATTCTAATGACAAAAAAATATTAATAGAATCTATAAAAATTTTATTTCAAATAGAAAAAAAAATAAATAATTTAAAATTACAAAAATTTTTTTTTAAGAAATATGATAAAAAAAATTGTTTTATAGATATTCAATCTGGATCCGGTGGTGTGGAATCTCAAGATTGGGCTAAAATAATAATGAAAATGTATTTAAAATGGGCAATAAAAAAAAAATATCAAGTAAATATAATAAATAAATCTTCAGGAGAAATAGGAATTAAATCATCTACTATTCATATTATTGGAAAATATGCTTTTGGATGGCTTCGTACAGAAAGTGGTATTCATCGTTTAGTTAGAAAAAATCCTTTTCATTCTTCAGGCAGAAGACATACTTCTTTTGCTTCAACTTTTATATATCCTGAAATTAAAGATGATATAGATATTTTAATAAAAATGGAAGATCTACGTATTGATGTATATAGAGCTTCTGGTGCAGGAGGACAACATGTAAACCGTACAGAATCTGCTGTACGTATTACACATATTCCTACTGGATTAGTTACTCAATGTCAAAGTAATAGATCACAGCATAAAAATAAATATCAAGCTATAAAACAAATAAAATGTAAATTATATGAATTAAATAATAAAATAAAACAAAAAAAAAAAAAGAAAATAGAAGAAAATAAATTTAATATTAGTTGGGGTTATCAGATACGTTCTTATATATTAGATGATTCAAGAATAAAAGATATAAGAACAGGTATAGAAGTTAATGATGTACAATCTGTATTAGATGGTAATTTAGATCAATTTATTCAAGCTAGTTTAAAATTAGGTTTATAAAAACATAAGGTTTAATATTATGAATAAAAATGATAATAAATTAAATAATATTAAAAATATTAATGAAATAAAATTTAGATATAAAAAATTTAAAACATTAAAAAAAAATAATAATATAGTTTTTCCTAACAATTTTAAAATTAATATTACATGTAATTATTTAAATCAAATTATAAATAATAAAAATAATGTTGTAGAAAAAAAAACATTAAATGTTGCTGGACGTATAATAAATATGCGTATTATGGGAAAAGCTTCTTTTATTAATATTCAAGATTATACAGGTAAGATGCAAGTTTATATATCTCAAAATGGAATTTCTTCTAACCAATATAAAAAATTTTTAGAAGAATATGATCTTGGAGATATCATAGGTATAATTGGATACGTATTTCAAACTAAAACTAAAGTTTTATCAATTTTTTGTCAAAAAATTTATTTATTAACAAAAGCATTAAAACCATTACCTGATAAATATCATGGATTACAAAATAAAGAAATAAAATATAGAAAAAGATATTTAGATCTTATTGTTAATAAACAAACACGTTTTATTTTTAAGAAAAGACATCAAATTATATTAAATATTCGAGATTTTATGAATAAAAATAATTTTATTGAAGTAGAAACACCAATGATGCATACTATTCCTGGTGGTGCTTTAGCTAAACCTTTTATAACATATCATAATAAATATAATACTAATATATATTTACGTATTGCTCCAGAATTATATTTAAAACGTTTGATTATTGGAGGATTTAATAAAATTTTTGAAATTAATAGAAATTTTCGTAATGAAGGAATATCAACTCAACATAATCCTGAATTTACTATGATGGAATTATATATTGCATATTCGGATTATAAAGATTTAATGATTTTTTTTGAAAAATTATTTAAAAAAATATATAAAAAAATTTTTAAAAGTAACATACTAAAATATGATAGTTATTCTTTTAATTTAGATAATTCATTTCATAAATTAACTATGAAAGAAGCTATCGTAAAATTTTATCCTAATTTTTCTTTACAAAGTTTAGAAAATATAAATCAAATAATAAAAATTTCTAATTTACTTAAAATTCCTATTGATCCAGAATGGAATAAAGGTAAAATTATTTCTAAAATTTTTGAAGAAAAAATAATTCATAAAATTATAGAACCTACATTTATTACAGAATATCCTATTGAAATTTCTCCTTTATCAAGAAGTAATGATACTAATTCTTTATATACAGATAGATTTGAGTTTTTTATTTGTGGTATGGAAATTGCCAATGGTTTTTCAGAACTTAATGATTCTGAAGAACAAAAAAAGAGATTTCAACAACAACAAAATAATAAAATTATTAAAAATAAAAAAAATATTAATGATTATTTTTATGATGAAGATTATATAGAAGCTTTAGAATATGGATTACCTCCTACAGCTGGATTAGGTATAGGAATAGACAGATTAGTTATGTTATTTACAAACACTAAATCAATAAGAGATGTTATTTTATTTCCAATGTTAAGACCAATTAGAATTTAAATTTTTTTCAATTTTTTTAACTAAAAATATAAAATTTTTTAATTTTAAAGAAACTTTACCTATTAAAAAACCATTTATATATGTTTTATTCAAAAAATTATCTATATTAGAATAATCTACTGATCCACCATACTGAAAATATATATTTTCTATTATCTTCTTATTAAAAGAAGATATATATTTTCTAATAAAAAAAATAATATTTTTTACTTCATCTATATTTGCTATTTTTCCTGATCCGATAGCCCAAATAGGTTCATAAGCTATAATAGTATTTTCAAATATATTAACATTATTACTAAGTTTCAGAATACTATTAATTTGATTAATACAGATTTTTTCTGTTAATTTATATTTTTTTTGTTCTTTAGTTTCTCCTATACATAAAATAGGAATTAGACCATGTTCTTTAATTAATATAAATTTTTTTGCAATTAAATTAATATTTTCATTATGATATAATCTTCTTTCTGAATGACCAATTATAATATATTTTACACCTATATCTTTTAACATATTTATTGATGTTTCACCTGTAAAAGATCCTTTAAGATGAATATCTACATTTTGTGCTGTTAAAGATATAGAAGTATTTTTAATAAATTGATTAATATAATTTAAATATACATAAGGAGGGGCTAAAGATATATGACAAAAATGTAAATAATCATTAATCTTTTTTATTAAATCTATATTTTTATTTATAAAATTATAACTACCATTTAATTTCCAATTAGCAGTAATTAAAAATTTTTTCATATAATTTCCTTTAAATATTTTATTTAATATTAGTAATATTACCAGTATTGTTCATAAGTAATATTTCCTTTTTTATTAATTAGATTTTTAGAAAAATTTTTATATTTTTCTAAAAATATTCTTGTTTGTTTAATCATATTAGGATTACCACATAACATTATATGACTATTGTTAGTATCTATTTTAATTCCAATATTATGTTCTATTTTACCACTTTTAATTAAATCAGGAATATAACCATATAAAATAGAATTATTAATATTAATTTTTCTAGTTAAAATAATTTGAATAATAAATTGATCATTATATTTTCGTTTTATTTTTTGAACTAAATTTAAATAATTAAAATTTTCTATATATCTTATAGAATGTATTAAAATAATTTTTTTAAATTTTTGAAAACATATATCATCTTGTAATATTGAAAGATAAGGACCAATACCTGTACCTGTTGATAACATCCATAAATTTTGACAAGATTGAATATTATTTATTGTAAAATTTCCTAACGAATTTTTTGCAATCATAATTTCATCATTAATTTTTAATTTATATAAATATGGAGTTAAATTTCCTTTATGAATATTAGAAATATAAAATTCATAATTTTGATTTTTTGGTGGATTAATATACGAATATGCTCTTTGTATTTTTTTATTATTAATATTTAATGCCAATTTAGTAAATTGACCAGCAAAAAAATTATTAATTTTTGCTTTTAAAATAATACTAAAAAAATTATTTGTCCAATATTTTATATTTTTTATTTTTCCAATACTCCATTCTGTCATTTTTTAATCCTTGTATATTAATATATATAATTTAATAAACACATTTGTAAAAATTTAAAAATACTTTTTTTATAATAGCAATTTATTTAAAATTTTTATATCTTAAATATATAAATTTTATTATAAAAAAATTTTACTAATAATAGTATATAATATACTATATTAAATTATAATTATTTTTATATATAAAATATACTAAGGGGTGTAGTTTAATTGGTAGAATATTGGTCTCCAAAACCAATGGTTGGGGGTTCAATTCCCTCCACCCCTGAATAATTATAAAAGTAATATTTAATTTTTTAAAAATTATTATAAATGAAAAATAAAATATTTTATGTAAATATATATTCATATATATAAATATTTAATATAAAATTTTATATGATTTTTTAAAAAATTTTAATAACATATCAAATATAAAATCATATCATTTTATCTAAAAATTTAAATATATTAAAATCATGATTACATTGAATTATGCATATTATTTTTCTAAAAAAAGAGGTACTAAATATGAACGGAGCACAATGTATAATTCAAATATTAAGACAAAAAAATATTAAAACAGTATTTGGATATCCTGGTGGGGCAATTATGCCTTTATATGATGCATTATATGATAAACATATAGAACATATATTATGTAGACATGAACAAGGAGCAGTTATGGCTGCTATTGGATATGCAAGAGCTACAGGAAAAATAGGAGTATGTATTGCTACTTCTGGACCAGGTGCTACTAATTTAATAACTGGTCTAGCAGATGCAATGGTAGATTCTATACCTATTATTGCTATTACAGGACAAGTATCACTTTCACTAATTGGTACTGATGCTTTTCAAGAAATAGATATTATAGGTATGTCTTTATCATGTACTAAACATAGTTTTTTAATAACTTCATTAAAAACATTACCCAACATTATGGATAAAGCTTTTAATATAGCGTTATCTAATAGGCCAGGTCCTGTATTAATAGATATACCAAAAGATATACAATTATCTAGTATAAATAAAAAAATTAAATTTGAAGAAAAAAAAAATTTTATTTTTTCACATCAAAAAAATTTTATAAAAAAAATTAAAAAAATAAATTTTTTATTAAAAAAATCTATGAAACCTATATTATATATAGGAGGAGGAGTGAATATAGGAAATGCAGTAAAAGTATTAAGAAATTTTGTTAAAATATCTAAAATACCTACAGTAGTTACTTTAAAAGGAATAGGAACTATAAAAAATAAAGAACCCTATTATTTAGGAATGATAGGGATGCATGGTAATAAAGCAGCAAATTATACTGTACAAAAATGTGATTTATTAATAGCTATCGGAACTAGATTTGATGATAGAGTTACAGGTAATACAAAAACATTTGCCCCATTTGCAGATATTATTCATTTAGATATAGATCCTGCAGAAATTAATAAAATTTGTAAAGTAAAAGTATCTTTAATAGGAAATTTTAATTATTTAATTCCATTACTATCAAAACCTAAAAATATTAAAAAATGGCAAATATACATTAAAAAAATTAAAAAAAAATATTCTTATATATATTATCCTAATAAAAAAAAAAATAAAATATTTGCTCCTTTTTTCTTAAAAAAACTATCAGATTTTAAAAATAAAAATACTATTATTACTACAGACGTAGGACAACATCAAATGTGGGTAGCACAACATATACATTTTTCTAACCCTAAAAATTTTATTACTTCTAGTGGATTAGGAACAATGGGTTTTGGATTACCTGCAGCAATTGGTGCTCAAATAGCAAAACCTTATAATAATGTTATATGTATTTCTGGTGATGGATCATTTATGATGAATATTCAGGAATTAAGTACGATTAAAAGAAAAAATTTACCAATAAAAATTATATTATTAGATAATCAAAGATTAGGTATGGTAAGACAATGGCAACAAATTTTTTTTAATAAAAGATATAGTGAAACATACTTATATGATAATCCAGATTTTATTAAATTAGCAGAATCCTTTGGAATATCTGGACATAAAATAAATAATTATACAGATATCGAACAAAGTTTACAGAAAATTTTTACTTTAAATAAACCTTATATTTTACATGTTTCTATTAATGAAGATGATAATGTTTGGCCATTAGTACCTCCTGGATCTAGTAATGATAATATGATAGAGAAAATTTAAATGTATAAATATCAATTAAATATTGTAACAAATATTACTCCTGAAATAATAGAAAGAATAATGAGAATTATTCGTCATAGAGGTTTTTTTATACAAAAAATTAATATTAATGTAATAAAAAAATGTAAAAATATTAATTTTTACTTAGTAATTAAAAGTTTTAAACATATAAATTTTTTGGTAAAACAAATTGCAAAACTTATAGATGTATTAGATATAGTGATTATATCATAAAATATTATAATAACATTATTACTTAAAATAAGGAATTATAATAATGTCTACAAAAAAAGCAGATTTTATTTGGTTAAATGGTAATATCATAAAATGGGAAGATGCTAAAATTAGTGTTATGAGTCATGCATTACATTATGGTACATCTGTTTTCGAAGGCATAAGATGTTATAAATCACAGAAGGGATCTGTTATTTTTCGTCATAAAGATCATATGAATCGTTTATATAATTCTGCAAAAATATATCGTTTTCCAATAAAATTTTCTATAAAAGAATTAATGAATGCTGTTTATTTAACAATTAATATTAATAAACTACAAGAAGCATATATTAGAATTTTAGTATTTATAGGTGATGTTGGTTTAGGAATTAATCCTCCTAATAATTACTATACGGATATAATGATTAGTGCATTTCCATGGGATAATTATCTTGGTAATACTTCAAAAGTTAACGGTATTAATATAATGATATCTTCTTGGAATAAATGTAAACCTAATACTATACCTAGCTTATCCAAAGCAGGAGGTAATTATTTATCTTCTTTATTAATTGGTAATGAAGCACGTAGGAATGGATATGATGAAGGAATATCATTAGATAGTTTAGGATTTATTTCTGAAGGATCAGGAGAAAACATTTTTATAGTAAAAGATAATATTTTATTTACACCACCATTAACATCTTCTGTTCTTCCTGGAATTACGAGAGATTCTGTTATTAAAATATCTAAAAATCTCAATATTAAAGTTAAAGAATGTTTTATATTAAGAGAGTTTTTATATATAGCAGATGAAATATTTTTAACAGGTACAGCAGCTGAAATTACTCCAGTTTGTAATATTGATAATATATTAATTAATAATGGTAAAAAAGGTAAAATTACAGAAAATATACAAAAAGAATTTAATTCTTTATTAAAAGGAATTAAAAAAGATAAATGGAATTGGTTAAATTATATTAATATTTTATAAATTTTTAATTTTAATAAAAGGAAATAAATATGCCTAATTATCGTTCATTTACTACGACAAAAGGTCGTAATATGGCTGGTGCTAGAGCTCTTTGGCGTGCAACAGGAATGAAGGAAGAAGATTTCAATAAACCTATAATTGCTATAGTTAATTCTTTTTCAGAATTTGTTCCTGGACATATACATTTAAGAAATGTAAGTAAGATTATTTCTAATGAAATTAGAAAAAATGGTGGTGTACCTAAAGAATTTAATACTATAGCTATAGATGATGGAATAGCAATGGGACATGATGGAATGTTATATTCTTTACCTTCAAGAGAATTAATTGCAGATTCTATAGAATATGTTATAAATGCACATTGTGCTGATTCTATGATATGTATATCTAATTGCGATAAAATTACTCCTGGGATGTTAATGGCTAGTTTAAGATTAAATATACCTACTGTTTTTATATCTGGGGGTCCTATGGAAGCCGGTCAAATTAATATAAAAGAAAATATTAAAATTGATTTAGTTGATGCTATGATCCAAGCAGCTAATCCAGAACAATCTAATCACAATATAAAAAAAATTGAACTTAATGCATGTCCTACATGTGGTTCATGTTCAGGCATGTTTACAGCTAATTCTATGAACTGTATTACTGAAGTATTAGGTTTATCTTTACCTGGTAATGGATCATTATTATCAACACATGTTAATAGAAAACAATTATGTATAGAATCTGCTCATAAAATAATTGAAATTACTGAAAAATATTATAAAAATAATAATATTAATTTTTTACCTAGAAATATTGCTAATCAAAAATCTTTTGAAAATGCAATGATATTAGATATTGCTATGGGTGGATCCACCAATACAATATTACATATGTTAGCTTTATCACAAGAAACTAATATAAAATTTAATTTAAATACAATTGATTATTTATCTAAAAAAACTCCTTGGTTATGTATGATTTCTCCTAGTACTAATAAATTTTATATGGAAGATTTTCATAGATCTGGAGGAGTTATAGGAATTTTACATGAATTAAATAAATTAAATTTAATTAATAAAGATACTAAAAATATTTTAGGATTAACTATAGAAGAAACTATATCAAAATATAATATTTTAAATACAAAAAATATAAATATAAAAAAATTTTATAAATCAGCTCCTGGAAATATTAAAACAATAAAACCTTTTTCACAAAAAAATTTTTATTCTACTTTAGATAAAGATAGAAAAAATGGTTGTATTCGTTCATATAAATATGCTTTTAGTAAGGATGGAGGATTAGCTATTTTGTATGGTAATATTGCCAAAAATGGATGTGTTGTTAAGACTGCTAGTGTAGATAAAAAATTATTAATTTTTACAGGAAAAGCTAAAGTATTTGATAGTCAAGAAGAAGCAGTACATGCTATTTTAAATAAAAAAATTTTTTCTGGTGATATAATAGTTATAAGATATGAAGGACCTAAAGGTGGTCCTGGTATGCAAGAAATGTTATATCCTACATCATATTTAAAATCTATGAATTTAGATAAAAAATGTGCTTTAATTACAGATGGAAGATTTTCTGGGGGGACTTCTGGCTTATCTATAGGACATATTTCTCCTGAAGCTGCTAATAAAGGATTAATAGCATTAGTTAAAAATAATGATATTATCCATATTAATATACCAAAAAGATTTATAAACTTAGATGTTTCTTCAATTATTTTAAAAAAAAGAATTGAAGAAGAAAAAAATAAGGGTTTTTTAGCATATAAACCTTCAATTAAAAGACAAAGAAAAATTTCTTTTGCACTTAAAGCTTATGCAAGTTTAGTTACTAGTTCTGATAAAGGAGCAGTAAGAGATAAGAAAAAATTACAATATTAAATAAAAAAATTTATTAAATTTAATTTTAAAAATTATAAATTTCTTTTGTATAAATAAATGTTTTTCAAAAAGGATAATTAAAATGAATAATTATTTCAACAGTTTAAATTTTCGCGAAAAATTAAAAAATTTACAAAAGTGTAGATTAATGCAATTTGAAGAATTTAACAATAGTATTGCTTTTTTAAAAGATAAAAATATCGTTATTATAGGTTGTGGATCTCAAGGTTTAAATCAAGGATTAAATATGAGAGATTCTGGATTAAATATTTCATATGCTTTAAAAAAAGAATCTATAAAAAATAAAAATATATCTTGGCAAAGAGCATATAAAAATAAATTTAATATTGGTACTTATAAAGAATTAATACCTAATGCTGATTTAATTATTAATTTAACTCCTGATAATCATCATCATGATATTTTAAAAATTATAAAACCATTAATAAAAAAAGGTGCAACATTAGGTTATTCTCATGGTTTTAATATTGTAGAAGAAGGAGAAAACATATCTAAAGATATTACAGTTATTATGGTTGCTCCAAAATGTCCTGGTACAGAAGTAAGAGAAGAATTTAAAAGAGGATTTGGAGTACCTGCTTTAATAGCTGTTCATCAAGAAGCTCATCTAAATAATTATGGTTTTAATATAGCTAAATCTTGGGCTGCTGCTATTGGTAGTCATAAAGCTGGTGTATTAGAATCTTCTTTTATTGCTGAAGTTAAATCAGATTTAATGGGTGAGCAAACAGTATTATGTGGAATGTTACAAACAATATCTATTTTATTATTTGATAAATTAATTAAATTTAAACAAGATCCATTATATTCTGCACAATTAATTCAATTTGGATGGGAATATATTACAGAAGCCTTAAAACAAGGAGGTATTAGTTTAATGATGGATAGATTAAATAATTCTAGTAAAATACATGCTTATAATTTATCTTTAATTTTAAAAAAAAAATTAAAACCTTTATTTAAAATACATATGGATAATATACTTTCAGGTGAATTTTCTAAAAATTTAATTGAAGATTGGAATAATAATAATAAAAATTTAATTACATGGAGAAAAATATATAAAAATAATAGATTTGATCAAACTAAAAATTTAAAAAATTTTGATATAAAAGAAGAAAATTATTTTAATAAAGGTATTTTTATGATTGCTACTATTAAAAGTAGTATAGAATTATCATTTGAATTAATGATAGAATCAGGTATTTCACCAGCCTCAGCATATTATGAATCACTACATGAATTACCTTTAATTGCAAATACTATTGCAAGAAAAAAATTATATGAAATGAATAATGTTATATCAAATACAGCTGAATATGGTAATTACTTATTTACAAATAATGCTATTCCTTTATTACAAAAATTTATAAATAATCTTACAAAAAAAGATTTAGGAATTCTTGAAATAAAAAATACATCTATAAATAATAGTGATTTATATAAAATAAATTATTATATTAGAAATCATCCTATTGAAAAAATAGGATATATTTTAAGAAGTTATATGACTCATATGAAATCTTTAAATAATATCAATTAATTAAATTAGATTACTTTCTTTATAAAAAGAAAGTAATCTAAATTTCATTTATTATATAACTATAATAAAATAATTTATAAAAAATTATATACTTTATATAAAGTATCATAAATAATGGAGAGTAATTTGAATAATAAAGCATTATTATTAATGGAAGATGGAACAAAAATTATTGGAAAATCTATAGGTATAAATGGAATAGTAATAGGAGAAATCATATTTAATACTGCTATTACTGGTTATCAAGAAATTATTACTGATCCTTCTTATTATAAACAAATTATACTTTTAACATATCCTCATATCGGTAATATCGGAACTAATATATATGATAATGAATCATCAAAAATTTATGCAAGAGGTTTAATTATTAAGAATTTATCTAAATTATCAAGTAATTATCGTAGTACAGAAGAATTAAATATTTTTCTTAAAAAGAAGAATATTGTTGCTATTAGTGATATTGATACTAGATATTTAACAAGATTAATTAGTAATAAAAAAATAAAAAAAATAGCTTTGATTTCTACAAATAAAGAAATTAATTATATTGATATTTTAAATAAACTACATCAATTTAAAGGTTTTAAAGGTGTAGATTTAGTTAAAGAAATTACTACTAAAGTAAATTACTCTTGGATTTTAAATAGTAAAAATATACAAATAGTTAAAAAAAATATGTTTTTTAGACATGTTGTAGTTTTAGATTTTGGTGTTAAAAATAGTATTTTAAAAATGTTAGTTGATAGAAAATGTAAAGTTACTGTTGTTCCTGCTTTTATAAGTTATCAAGATTTACTTTTATTAAATCCTGATGGTATTTTTTTATCTAATGGTCCAGGAGACCCTAATCCCTGTCATTATATAATACATACTATAAAAAAAATATTAAAAAAAAATATTCCTATTTTTGGAGTTTGTTTTGGTCATCAAATTTTAGCCATTGCTAATGGGGCTAAAATAGTTAGAATGGAAATAGGTCATCATGGAAGTAATCATCCTGTAAAAAATTTAGAAAATAATAAAGTACTAATTACTACTCAAAATCATAATTTTACTATTGATAAAAAAAATTTTCCTAAAAAATTAAAAATTACATATAAATCATTATTTGATAATACTATAGAAGGTATTCATTGTATAAATAAACCTGCTTTTGGTTTTCAAGGACATCCAGAATCAAATCCAGGACCGAATGATGCATCTATATTATTTGATTATTTTATAAAATTAATTCATATATATTATGAAAAAAAAAATAAGAGATGTTAAAATGCCAAAACGTACTGATATAAAAAATATTATGATTTTAGGAGCAGGACCAATTATTATTGGTCAGGCTTGTGAGTTTGATTATTCTGGTACTCAAGCATGTAAAGCTTTAAAAGAAGAAGGGTATAATTTAATTTTAGTTAATTCTAATCCTGCTACTATAATGACAGATCCAGATATTGCGGATATAACATATATAGAACCTATTAATTGGGAAGTTATTACAAAAATTATAGAAAAAGAAAGACCTGATGCTATTTTAGCTACGATGGGAGGACAAACAGCTTTAAATTGTGTTTTAGATTTACATAAAAATAATATATTAAATAAATTTAACATAGAAGTTATTGGTGTATCTATTGATACTATTTATCAAGCAGAAAATCGTTCTTATTTCGCAAAAATTATAAAAAAATTAGGTTTTCATACACCAAATTCTTTTTTTATTCATAATATAGATGAAGCAATAAATTGTGTTAAAAAAATTGGTTTTCCATGTATTATTAGACCTTCATTTACTATGGGTGGAAGTGGAGGGGGGATAGCATATAATATTTCAGAATTTAAAAAAATTTGTAATCATGGTTTAAAATTATCATTTAATAATGAATTAATTATTGATGAATCTTTAATGGGATGGAAGGAATATGAAATGGAAGTTGTAAGAGATAAAAATGGAAACTCTATTATTATATGTTCTATTGAAAATATAGATCCAATGGGTATACATACAGGAGATTCAATTACAGTTGCTCCAGCTCAAACTTTATCTGATAAAGAATATCAAATCATGAGAAATGCTTCTATAGCAATTATTGAAGCTATTGGACTTAATTCTGGAGGAGCTAATGTACAATTTGCAATTAATCCTCAAACTGGGAAATTGATAGTTATTGAAATGAATCCTCGTGTTTCACGTTCTTCTGCCTTGGCATCAAAAGCAACTGGTTTTCCAATTGCTAAAATATCAGCAAAACTTTCTATTGGTTATACATTAGACGAGTTAAAAAATGATATTACTAAAAATAATATTTCTGCTGCTTTTGAACCTTCTATTGATTATATAGTAACTAAAATACCTAAATTTAATTTTGAAAAATTTCATAATGTTAATAATAAATTAACAACACAAATGAAATCAGTAGGTGAGGTAATGGCTATAGGTAGATCTTTTCAAGAATCTATACAAAAAGCTTTATGTAGCTTAGAAAATGGTATTTATGGATTTGAACCAGTAAAAATAAATAAAACTCATAATAAAAATTCTTATGATTTAATTATAAATGAATTAATAAAACCAGGACCAGATAGAATTAGATTTATTGCAGATGCTATAAGAATGAATATTTCTATTGAAGAAATATATAATTATTCTAAAATTGATATGTGGTTTTTAACACAAATAAAAGATATAATTTTAACTGAAAAAAAAATTCAGTTTAAAGGAATTAAACAATTAAAAAATATAAAATATTTTTTTAAATTAAAACAAAAAGGTTTTTCTGATGTTAGATTAGCTAATCTTTTACATACATCTGAAAAAAATATAAGAGAATTAAGATATAAATATAATATTCATCCAGTATATAAAAAAGTAGATACATGTTCTGCTGAATTTAAAACTAATACTGCTTATATATATTCAACATATGAAACAGAATGTGAAGCTAATCCTAATAATAATAAAAAAAAAATTGTTATTTTAGGTAGTGGGCCAAATAGAATTGGACAAGGTATAGAATTTGATTATTGTTGTGTACATGCATCTATGATTTTACGTGAAAATAATTTTGAAACAATAATGATTAATTGTAATCCAGAAACTGTTTCAACAGATTATGATATTTCTAATCGTTTATATTTTGAACCTATAACTTTAGAAAATATATTAGAGATTATTCGAATAGAAAAACCATTAGGAGTTATCATACAATATGGTGGACAAACTCCTTTAAATCTATCAAAAAAATTAGAACAAGAAGGTATAAATATAATAGGAACAAAATCTTTTTCTATAGATTTAGCAGAAAATAGAAAAAAATTTCAAAATATTGTTAATTTTTTAAAATTAAAACAATCTCCAAATTATATAATTAATAATTTAGATGATGCTTTTAAAAAAGCTAAAATTTTAGGTTATCCTTTAATAGTTAGACCATCTTATGTTTTAGGTGGTAGATGTATGGAAATAGTATATAATGATAATGATTTAAAAAATTATTTTAGATTAAATATAAGAAATAATAGTTCTATTTTATTAGAAAAATTTTTAGATAATGCAATAGAAGTTGATGTAGATGCAATTTGTGATGGAAAAGATGTTTTTATAGGTGGTATTATGGAACATGTTGAACAAGTAGGTATACATTCAGGTGATTCTGCTTGTTTTTTACCTACTCGTAATTTAAATTTAGAAATTTTAAATGAAATAAGATTACAAACTACTAAATTAGCAATTAAAATGAATGTATGTGGACTTATAAATATACAATTTGCTATTAAAGATAATATTATCTATATTATAGAAGTAAATCCTAGGGCATCTAGAACAATTCCATTTATTTCAAAAGCAATTAATATACCATTAGCAAAAATGAGTACATTAGTTATGATAGGGAAATCTTTAAAGAGTTTAAATCTTAAAAAAGAAATTATTCCACAATTTTATTGTGTTAAAGAAGTAGTATTACCATTTAACAAATTTGATAATGTTGATCCTATTTTAGGTCCTGAAATGAGATCTACAGGTGAAGTTATGGGTATAGGATATACATTTAGTGAAGCTTTTTACAAAACAATATTAAGTACTAAATCTTTTATTAAAGATAAAGGTATTGTTTTAATATCAGTTAAAAATCAAGATAAAAAATTAATTATTTCATTAGTTAAAAAATTAATTTTTTATGGATTTATTATTGAAGCTACCTATGGAACAGCTAAATTTTTACAAAAATTTAAATTAATGGTTAAAATAGTTCGTAAAGCTACAGAAAAAAAACCAAATATAATTAATTTTATTAAGAATAAAAGATATACTTATATTATTAATACTGTAGAAGGTAAAAAATCTATTAACAATTCTAAATTTATTAGGATTTTAGCATTACAAAACAATATTTATTATAATACAACAATTAATGGAGCTATAGCAACAATAATTTCAATGCAAAATAATAATAATAAAATTAAAGTATATTCATTACAAGAATTACATAAAAGATTTATTTAATAAAATGAATACTAAAAAAAATATAAATTTATTAAATTATGTTGAATTAAATAATTTACAAATTTTAACAATAAAAGGTTCTGATAGTAAAATTTTTTTACAAAATCAATTAACTATTAATATAAATAAATTAGATAATAGTATGCATTTTTTTAATGCTTTTCATTGTAATTCACAAGGTAAAGTTTTAACAAATATGCACATATTTAAAATATGTGAAAATAATTATCAATGTATTATTAGAAAAAATATATTACAAAAATATTTAGAAAATATAAAAAAATATTTACTTTTATATAAAGTAAAAATTTCTTTAAATAAAGAAAGAAAAATTTTTGGAATTTTAAATATTCAAAAAGATCAAATAATATACAAAAATTTTAAAAACAAAAATATTTCTTTAAAAAAGAGAACAGTTTATTTTTTCCAAAAAAATATTTTTTTAAAATTTAAATACATGAAAAAATATAATTTTCTTATTTTATCTAAAGAAAATATTTTTTTTATTTTAAAAAATTTTTTTATATTTGAAAACCTTTATTTAAAAAATAGTATTTATTGGGATAAATTTTATATGAAAATTGGTTATCATATTATAGATATGAATTCGCATTGTAATTTATTTTTTCCTCAACAATTTTGTATTAATAAAATACATGCTATTGATTTTCATAAAGGATGTTATTTAGGACAAGAAATTATTAATAGTTTAATATTTAAAAAAAAAATAAATCAAAAATTATTTTTATTAGAAGTTCAATCAAATATGATTCTATCATATAATAATTTATTAGAATTTAAAGATAATGAAAGTAAAAAATGGAGAATTATAAGGAGCCAAATTATTTTAAAAATATTAAATATTAAATCAAATTTATTTTGGATACAGGTTTTATTAAAAAATAATTTTATTAAAAAAAATTTGATAAGATTTCAAAAATATAAGGAAAATAACATTTATATTAATAAAATATTTTAAACAAAATTAATTCTAAATTTTATATGAGGTTATATCATTTTAAATAAAAAAATAAATATTTAAAAAAATTATTAATGTATTTATATAATTAAAAATACAAATTAAAATTTTATTTTATAAAAAAGGTTTATATAAAAAAATGAAAAAAATAATTATTATTTTTACAATAATTATGATGAGTATTCATAATATTGCTAATGCTAAATCTAACTTTAAAAATTATTGGTATTTTGGTTCTACATTTGGATTATCACAATATAATAATATAAAATTGTTAGGAAAAGACATTGATGATAAAGAATATACTTTTTTTAATAAACTAGGAAATGGACTTTTTTTAGGATATCAAACTAATAAATTTCTCAGTTTAGAATTAGGGTTAGATTGGTTAGGAATAATTAAAAAAAATATTGATAATAATATTAAAAATTTTTTTGAAGTAAAAGGAATACAATTAACAACTAATATTAGATATCCTGTATTTACAAATTTATATTTATATACTCGTTTAGGAGGATTTTTTGCTCAATCTTACTATAATCAATCTAGTAATAGTAACAAATATTATAATTTAGATAATTTGTATTATAATGTTTCTCCTTTGTTTTCTTTTGGAGGAGAATATCAAATTAAAGATAATTTATCTTCTAGAATTGAATATCGAATAATAAAAAATATCGGTAGTTTAAATAATGATAATTTAGGACAAAAAACAAATAATTTTATGTTTAGTATTAGTATTATATATAAATTTATTGATAAACATCATATACCATTAATAAAAAAGTTAATTAATAGATCAAAAAACTATTATTATAACAATTATGGTAATAAAAATGTTATATTTAAAAAAAAAATTTTTTTTAAATCCAAAAATATTTTATTAAATAAAAAAGATAAAATTTTTTTAAATAAATTATATAAATCAAAAATACATAATTCATTAAATGATATTAATACCAAAATAATAATTTTAGGACATTCAGATTTTCTTGAAACAAATAATAAAAATAATTTTTTGTCTCAAAAAAGAGCAGAAATAATTGCTAATTATTTATTATCTCTTAATAGTAATCTATCAACAAAAATAGTTTTTGTTAAAGGATTGGAAAATAATTTATCTATTAATAAAAAATGTGAAAAAATTCATAATCATAAACTTCTTAAAAAATGTTTGGTTATAGATCGTTATGTTGAAATTAAAATTTTAAAAATATATAAACCGATTAAAAAATTTTTTTTTGAAAAAAAAAAATTAATATATATTAAAAATACGAATAATAATTTCTATAAAATTTATAATTATCAAAAAATCCGTTATTTTTATAAAAATTTTATTATTCGACAAAATCTTATTCTTAATAAGAAAAAGTAAATTTTTGTTAATTAATAAAAATGCAGAAAGTAAAAAACTTTCTGCATTTTTATTTTAATTTAATAAATTTTTTATTTTGTAATTTTATAATATTGCCCGAAGGCGGAATTGAACCACCGACACGGGGATTTTCAGTCCACTGCTCTACCAACTGAGCTATTCGGGCAAAAACAAACGATTACATTATGACAAAAATTATAATTAAACGTCAATATTTTTATTTAATTTTTAATATATTTTTCATATTTTAGTATAATAAAATTATTATAAAAAAGAATTTTTTAATAACAAGACTTGAAACATAGATTATATGTCCTTATCTTTTAGTGCACATTATTAAAAATATATTAATAGATTTTAAGTTATAAAATTATACTTCTTAAAGGGGAGTTATTAAAATGAATATTCGTCCATTACATGATAAAGTTATAGTAAAAAGAAAAGAAGTTGAATGTAAATCTACAGGTGGGATTGTATTAACTGGCTCTGCTGCTGGAAAATCTACTCGTGGGGAAGTATTAGCTGTAGGTAAAGGACGTATACTTGATAATGGTGTAGTTAAACCATTAGATGTTAAAAAAGGTGATACAATTATATTTAATGATAGTTATGGTGTTAAAACAGAAAAAATTGATGATGAAGAAATTCTTATAATGTCTGAAAGTGATATTTTAGCTATCGTAAAATAAAAATATATTATTAAATATAAATTAAATTTTTATAAAGTATAATAAAATATAAATAAATTTAAGGAATATTAAAAATGGCAGCTAAAGATGTAAAATTTGGTAATGATGCACGTGTTAAGATGTTAAAAGGTGTTAATGTTCTTGCTGATGCAGTAAAAATTACTCTTGGACCTAAAGGTAGAAATGTTGTTTTAGATAAATCATTTGGTGCACCAGCTATAACAAAAGATGGGGTAACTGTAGCTAGAGAAATAGAATTAGAAGATAAATTTGAAAACATGGGAGCACAAATGGTTAAGGAAGTTGCTTCTAAAGCTAATGATGTAGCAGGTGATGGAACAACAACTGCAAGTGTTTTAGCACAAGCAATAGTAAGTGAAGGTTTAAAAGCTGTTGCAGCAGGAATGAATCCTATGGATTTAAAAAGAGGTATAGATAAAGCTGTTATAGCTGCTGTAGAAGAATTAAAATCTATTTCTGTACCATGTTCTGATTCAAAATCCATAGCTCAAGTAGGTACTATTTCTGCAAATGCCGATGAAACTGTTGGTGATTTAATAGCTCAAGCTATGGAAAGAGTGGGTAAGGAAGGAGTCATAACTGTTGAAGAAGGTACAGGTTTACAAGATGAATTAGATGTTGTTGAAGGTATGCAATTTGATAGAGGTTATTTATCACCATATTTTATTAATAAATCAGAATCTGGTACCGTAGAACTTGATAATCCTTATATACTTTTAGTAGATAAAAAACTTTCAAATATTAGAGAAATGTTACCAGTACTTGAAATGGTTGCAAAAGCAAGTAAATCATTATTAATTATAGCCGAAGATGTTGACGGTGAAGCATTAGCAACATTAGTTGTTAATACTATGCGTGGTGTTGTAAAAGTTGCAGCTGTAAAAGCACCAGGTTTTGGTGATCGTCGTAAAGCTATGTTACAAGATATAGCAATCCTTACAGGTGGTAATGTTATTTCAGAAGAAATTGGTTTAGAATTAGAAAAAACAACATTAGAAGATTTAGGACAAGCAAAACGTATTGTTATAAATAAAGATACAACAACTATTATAGATGGTCTTGGTAAAGAACATGATATTTCAGCACGTGTTCATCAAATTAGACAACAAATAGATGAATCATCTTCTGATTATGATCGTGAAAAACTTCAAGAAAGAGTAGCTAAATTAGCAGGAGGAGTTGCTGTATTAAAAGTTGGTGCTGCTACTGAAGTTGAAATGAAAGAAAAAAAAGCTCGAGTAGAAGATGCTTTACATGCTACTAGAGCTGCTGTAGAAGAAGGTGTAGTAGCAGGAGGAGGAGTAGCATTAGTACGAGTAGCAGCTAAATTAATAAGTTTAACAGGTCAAAATGAAGATCAAAATATGGGAATAAAAGTAGCTTTAAGAGCTATGGAAGCTCCTTTACGTCAAATAGTTTCTAATGCAGGAGAAGAACCTTCTGTAGTAGCAAATAATGTTAAAGATGGTCATGGTAATTATGGTTATAATGCTGCTAATGAAGAATATGGAGATATGATTAAATTTGGAATTTTAGATCCTACTAAAGTTACACGTTCAGCATTACAATATTCTGCATCTGTTGCTGGACTTATGATTACTACAGAATGTATGGTAACAGATTTACCAAAAAATGATAAATCTGATATATCTAACACTCCCCCAGCTGGTATGAATGGAGGAATGGGTGGAATGATGTAATATTATTTTACTCTACAAGAGTAAATTTTTTTATTTAAATAAAAGATTTTTAGTTGTTACTATTATGAAGCTGTGCATTTATTTTATGCACAGTTTTTTTGAAAAAAAAAATTTATACAATAATTTTTTTATATTTACTTCCATAAATATCTTTAGTTAATTTAGGAATTAAAAAACCTGATAAAGATAACGATATTTTTTTTATAATTTTTTTAGCTTTTTTTTCTGAAACATTAAAATGTTTACTTCCTTCTACTTTATCAAGTAAATGTATGTAATATGGTAATATTCCAATATTAAATAAATTATGACTTAATTTAATTAAACTATTTTCATTATTATTAATATTTTTTAGTAAAACACTTTGATTAAGTAAAGTAATACCTAATTTCTTTAAAAGAAAAATTTTATGAGATAATTTTTCACTAATTTCATTAGAATGATTAATATGAGTAACTATTACAATTTTAAATTTACATTTACTAAAAATTTTAAGTAAATTTACAGTAATTCTTTCTGGAATAATACATACTATTCTAGTATGTATTCTTAATATTTTAATGTGTGTAAAATTTTTTATATCATTAATGAATAAATTTAATTTATAATCATTTAATACAAGTGGATCTCCTCCAGAAAAAATAATTTCATTAATTTGTTTATTATCTCGAATATAATTCATTATTTTGTACCAATTACATAATTTAATTGAATTAATTTGTTTAGTATTTTTACGAAAACAATATCTACAATGGACTGCACAAATGCCTGTTATAAGAATTAATATTCTATTTTTATATCTATGTAACATACCATTTATAATAAATTTTTCATTTAATGGATTAATATTATATTTTTTATTAATAATTAATTCATTTTTGTGTGCAATAAACTGTAGTAATATTGGGTCTTTATAATTATTCTTTTCTATTTTTCTTGTAAAAATAACAGGTATTTTAATATTAAATTTAATGTTTTTTTTATTCTGTAAAAAATTTTTTCTATCTTTTTTTTTTATTTTTGTAATTTCAAGAAGATCAATATTATTATCAATAGTATTTGATAATTGTTGTAACCAAAATTCTTTCATAAAAATATTTTATTTATATAAATATATAATATTATAAATTAATAATATTTTAAAAAAAGAAAAAAAATGATAAATTATTCTAGTAATAACTTTAAAATTGGTATGAAATTTATATTTAATAATCAACCTTATATTATAGAAAATAACGAATTTGTAAAACCAGGTAAAGGACAAGCTTTTGTTAGAATTAAAATGCGTAATTTAATTACAGAAAAATTAATTGATAAAACTTTTAAATCAACTGATAATTTAAATACTGCTGATATTTTAGAAAAAACATTAAAGTATCTATATAATGAAAAAAATAATTTTTATTATTTTATGTATACAGAAAATTTTGAACAAGTTATCATTAATGATAAAATAATTAAAAATAAAAAAAAGTGGTTAATTCCACAATTTAATTACAAAATTACATTTTGGAATACATTACCAATATTTTTAACATTACCTAAATTTATTAAATTAAAAGTAATTAATACAGATTCTTTATTAAAAAAAAATACAATAATTCATAATAATAAACACGCTATTATAAGTAATGGAGAAATTATAAAAGTTCCATCTTTTATTAAAAAGGGTGATATAATTAAAATTAATACTAGAACTAAAAAATATGTTTCTCGTTACAAATAATACATCATAAAATGAAAAAATTTAATTGGAAAACTAATACTAAAATAAATGATATTATTAAACGTTCTTTTATTATAAAAAAAATAAGAAAATTTTTTGATAAAAGAAATTTTATTGAAGTAGATACACCTACACTAACACAATTTGAAAATACTAGTCCTTATTTAAAACAATTTAATACTAATTTTATTAATTATGGAAAAATAAAAAAATTATTTTTAATTACCAGTCCAGAATATCACATGAAAAGAATTTTAGCATCAAATATTAATAAATCTATTTATCAAATATGTCATAGTTTTCGTAATGAAGAATTAGGTAAATATCATAATCCTGAATTTACTATGTTAGAATGGTATCATAAAGATTACAATCTATCACAATTAATGTTAGAAGTAAATAAATTTTTTATGACATTTGGTTTTAAAAAACCTAAAAAATATTCATATAAAAATATTTTTTTAAAATATCTTAAAATTAATCCTTTTAAAACAAAATATAAAAAAATTTTATCTTTAATAAAAGATATTGGTTTTATATATCAAAATTATAAAAACTTTAATTCTAAAATAATTGATGATTATGTACAAATATTATTTAATTTATATATTGTTCCTAAATTGGGTTATAAAAAACCAGTTATAATATATCATTTTCCAGCTACACAAAAAACTACAGAAACAATAAATAAAAAAACATATCTTGCAAATAGATTTGAAATTTTTTTTAAAGGAGTAGAATTAGGTAATGGATTTCATGAATTAAATAATTTTATAGAACAAAAAAAAAGATTTCATCAAGATAATAATAACAGAAAATTAATGGGTTTATCTTCTAAAAAAATAGATTATCTTTTTTTAAAAGCAATAAAATATGGTAATATACCTGATTGTTCAGGAATGGCTATAGGTTTAGATAGATTTATTATGTTTTTATTAAAAAAAAAATCTATTCATAAATCTTTAAATTTTTCTATTAATAAATCTTAATGATAAGAAATTTTATATTTTAAAATGATGCTAATAATTCTCCAACTTTTACAGTTTTACCTATTTTTAAAATAGGATTAAATTTTATTATTTTAGGGGGGAATAATGTAATAACAGTAGATCCTATACTAAAATAACCTATTTCTTCTCCTTTTTTTAAAAAAACAGAATCTTTTTTATAAAAATTATTAATATATGGCCAATTCCAAATAATAATTTTATTTTTTCTAGGAGGTATAATCGGGCCGTACCATGAAGAATAAATACTACCAACTATTTGAGCACCAATTAATATTTTAATCATTAAGCCAAATTGTGTTTTAAATAAAAATACAACTCTTTCATTTAAAGTAAATAAATTACATAAATTATGTGAAATTATATTATTAACTGGAAATAATGTTCCAGGAATATATACTATTTTTAATAATATTCCAGTATAAGACATATGTATTCTATGATAATTTTTAGGAGATAAATATACATTAATAAATTTTCCATTATCGAAAATATTATTTAGATTATAATCTTGTCCTATAAGATTATATAAAGAAAACTTGCAACCTTTAAATTGAAAAATTTTATTTTTTTTTATATTACCAATTCCATTAATTATACCATCTGAATTATGAATAATATGATTTTTATTATTATCAATAGGTCTATTAGACATATTTAATTTTCTAATAAAAAATTTATGAAAAGTTTTATAGTAAAAAATATTAGGATATTTTGTTTCTTTCATATTTATTTTATAAATTTTAATAAAAATAAATATTAAGAAAGTAGTTATAATATTTAACTTTTTTTTAGATAAATATCCGCAAATTTTTGTAAAAAAAAATTTAGGTAAAAAACGTTGTATATATAATAAATATATTTTTTTTTTCATTTTATAAAGAAATCTTTTAATATAAAAATTTTATATTTTAAATATATAAAATTTTACTTTTAATTAAAAGTAATTAATTAAGGATTTTATTAATGAAGATAAATAGTAATTTAATATGGTTAGATTTAGAAATGACAGGTCTTAATCCTTATAAAGATCATATAATTGAAATTGCTATTGTTATTACTAATTCTAATTTAGAAATTGTTAATAATGGTTTTAGTATTCCCATATATCAACCTGATAATATTTTAAAATTAATGAATATTTGGAATAAAAATATTCATGAAAAAACTGGATTAATTAAAAGAATAAAAAATAGTAAATTTAATATAAAAAAAGCACAAATGTATATTTTAAATTTTTTAAAATTATTAGTTAAACCTAATAAATCACCACTATGTGGTAATAGTGTTTATAAAGATAGAATTTTTTTATTTAATTATATGCCTAATTTAGAAAAATATTTTCATTATAGAAATATTGATGTTAGTTCAATAAAAGAACTTGCTAAAATATGGTATCCTAATCTTTATAAAAAAATTCAAAAAAAAAATACACATAATGCATTACATGATATTAATGAATCTATAAATGAATTAAAATTTTATAAAAAATATTTATTTAATAAATAATAATATTAAAAATATATTGACAAATAAAATATAAATTTAATATGATAAATTATATTTTGTTATATATATTGTTTAATTTTAGCGGGAATAGCTCAGTTGGTAGAGTACAACCTTGCCATGGTTGGGGTCGCGAGTTCGAATCTCGTTTCCCGCTCAATAATATAATTATTATATATTATATTAATATTTATAAAATATTCTTTTTAAGAATAAAAATGTTTATTAAAATTTTACCAAAAAATGTAATTAAAAAAATAGCTGCAGGTGAAATAATAGATAGGCCGGCAACTATTATTAAAGAATTAATTGAAAATAGTATTGATGCAAAAGCATCACAAATAAATTTATATATAGAAAAGGGAGGTAAATTTATTCATATAAACGATAATGGTATAGGTATGAATAAAAAAAATTTAGTTTTATGTATAAAAAAATATGCTACAAGTAAAATTTTTAATTTAAATGATTTTAATTTTTTAAATAGTTTTGGTTTTAGAGGAGAAGCTTTAACTAGTATAAAATCTATATCTAGGATGACTATTATATCTAAAACATCAAAACAAAGATTTGCATGGAAATTATATACAGAAGGTTTTAATGAAAAAATAATTACTTTAAATCCTATTTCTCATCCTACTGGTACTACTGTTATTATATCTGATATTTTTTATAACTTACCTTCTAGAAGATTATGTTTATTAGATGATAAAATAGAATTAATTTATATTAAAAATATTATTCAAAAAATTATTTTAATGAAAATAGGTATAGGAATAAAATTTCAATATAATAATAAAATTATTTATAATTTTAAAAAAGTAACGGATAATTTTTCTTATATTAATCGAATTAAAATTATTTGTGGTGATTATTTTGTAAAAAATTCATTAGAAATTAATGAAAACAATCAAAAATTAAAATTATATGGAAGAATAATTATTTTGAATAAAAAAAATATATCATATAATATTTTTAAATATTTTTATGTAAATAACCGTATTATTAAAAATAATTTTTTATATCGTACTATTAAAGAAATAATTTATAATAAATTTAATCATTGTATTTTTTCTTTTTTATTATATTTAGAAATAAAATCTAATCAAATTGATGTAAATATACACCCTAAAAAAAATGATGTTCATTTCTATAATATAGAATTAATATATAATTTTATTAATACTTGTATTAATAAAGTTTTATATAAAAAGAATTATCAAATAACCAAAAAAAATCCAAAAGTTCTGATTTTAGAACAAAATAACATAAAAAATCATCTTAATATTTCTAGAATAGAAAATACTTTAATAAATAATTTTCAAAAAAACAACATTTATTATTTAGATAATAAACCTAAATTTTGTTTTAAAAATTTTGGTAAACTTCTTACAATCATAAAAAATAATTATATTATTATAAAAAAAAATCATGATTTATATTATATTAAAATTAAAAAAATATTTTCTTTCTTTTTAAAAGAAAAATTTCAATTACTTTTACAAAGTAAAAATATAATTAATAGTTTTAAACTAAACATTAAAATAAATGTGACAGAAAAAGAATATTTTTATTTATATAAAATAAAAATATTCTTTTTACAATTAGGTTTTAATTATTTATTAAATAATAAAAATACAATAAATATTGTATGTATACCTATTTTCTTATCACATTTTAACATAAAACAAATATTTTTAAATATATTAAAAAATATATTATGTATAAAAATTATATCTATAAAAAAAATTATAAAATTATTGGTTAATTGTATTAATGATATAGATATTATATGGAATAATTATAAAATTATAGATTTATTAATGGAAATAGAATTATTAAATTTAAATAATAATAATATTAAAATAGAAAAATTATTTTATTTAATAAAAATATAATAAATAATATGAATATTAAACATAATAAATTACCCTTAGCTATTTTTTTAATGGGTACAACAGCTTCAAAAAAAACTTACTTAGCTTCTCGTTTAGCTAAAGTATTACCTATAGAATTAATTAGTGTAGATTCTTCATTAATTTATAAAAAATTAAATATCGGAACAGATAAACCTAAAAAAACTGATTTTTTTTATACAAAACATTGGTTAATTAATATTAAAGAACCTTACCAAACATATTCTGTAGCTGAATTTTATAACGATGTTTTAAATATTATGAAAAATATTACTGAAAGAGGAAAGATACCTTTTTTAGTTGGAGGGAGTATGTTTTATTATAAAATTTTAATTCATACAATATCTCCTTTATTACCTCCACCAAATATTGATATACGTAATATTATTAAAAATAAAATAAAAAATAAATACTTTTTATCATATCATGATATGTTAAAAAAAATAGATATTCTATCTGCAAATAGAATTCATTGTAATGATATACAAAGAATTATTAGAGCTTTAGAAATTTTTTTTTTAACAGGTAAAACTTTAAGTCAATTACAAGAAACTCCTAGAAATAAAATTCCCTATCAGATATATCAATTTGGTTTAACCTATTATGATCGTCAGATTTTATATCATGAAATAAAAAATCGAATTTTAAAAATGCTAGAATTAGGTTTTGAAAAAGAAGTATATTATTTAATAAAAAATAAATTTTTAAAACTTAATTTTCCTGCAATACGTTGTATCGGATATAAACAAATGTTTTTTTATATTTTAAATAAAATAACTTATGAAGAAATGGTAAACAAAACTACTATTTTAACTAGACATTTAGCCAAAAAACAACTAACTTGGTTACGTTATTGGAAAAATATATATTTATTTGATAGTAATTATATTAATAAAGCATATGATTTTATTATAAAATTTATATTTAAAAAAATTAAATAATTTTTTTATGTTTTTAAAAAATATACTTTATAATAAGTAAAATTAATTTTTATAAGTATATTTAAATATAATGGAAAATATTATTTTTGGTATATATCCTATAATTCATATATTTAAAAAAAATCCTGTCATTTTAAAAAAAATTTTTATTTTAAAAAATAAAAAAAAATCCGATAGAATAAAAGAATTATTTTTATATATAAAAAAATATAATGTATATGTATATTACGTAAATAAAAAATGGCTGGATCAAAAAACAAATAATAGTGTACATCAAGGATGTATGGCTATAATCAATAAATTAAAACATTTCAAAGAAAAAGATATAAAAAATATGATTAATTTTTCTAAAAAAAATCTAATTCTAATATTAGATCGTATTACAGATCCTCATAATTTAGGAGCTTGTATTAGAACTGCTGTTGCTTTTAATGTTAATATGATTATTTTACCAAAAAAAAATTCTGTTAAAATAAATGCTACAGTAAAGAAAGTTTCTTGTGGTACATCAGATATTATTCCTATAATTTTTGTAACTAATTTAGTTAATATTATTAAATTTTTAAAATCTCTTAATGTTTATATTATTGGTACTGATAATAAATTAATAAATAATACAATTTATAATTGTAAATTACAATATCCAATATGTTTAATTATGGGATCAGAAAATAAGGGAATTAAATCTATTATAAAAAATAATTGTGATATATTAATTTCTATACCCATGTTTAATAATTTAAATTCTTTAAATGTTTCTGTTGCTACTGGTATTTTTCTGTTTGAAATAAATAGACAAAATAGTAATTTTTAATTCTAAAATTAATATATGAGCATTATATATTTTATAACAAATAGAATTTTTTTTAAAAAAAGTTATCATATATTTTATATATATCTTATATTATATATTTTTATATAAATTGGAAATTTTTTATGAATAAGAATCCTCTTTTATCTAATTATTTATTACCTCCATTTAATAAAATTACTTATGATTGTATGATTCCTGCAATTAAATTTACAATTAATAATATTAAAAAAACAATAAATAACATACTAAAATATAATAACAATAATTATAATTGGGAAAATTTTTGTCAAAAAATTCTAGAATTAGAAGAAAATTTATATCGTATTTTTGCTCCTATTAGTCATTTAAATTACGTAAATAATCATAAAAATACTAGAAAAAATTATGAAATAATTATAAAAATGATAAATAATTATAATTTATGGTTTAAACAAAATTTAATTTTATATAAAGCATATATTTATGTCCAAAAAAACCAAAATAATTTAAAATTAAATTTACTACAAATTAAATCTGTAAAAAATATTATACGTGATTTTAAATTATCAGGAATTTTATTAAAAAAAGAACAAAAAATTTTATATTTACAAAATATAGAAAAATTATTAGAATTACAAAATAATTTCAATAATAATGTTTTTGATAGTACCAAAAGATTTAAAAAATATATTTTAGATAAAAAAAAATTGGATGGTATTCCAAATTATATAATAAAATATATGAAAAATAATGCGTTATTAGAAAATAAAAAAGGATATCTAATAAGTTTAGATTATCCTATTTATTTATCAATAATAATGTTTTGTAAAAATCAAAATTTAAGAAAAGAAATATATTATAAATATAATATAAGAGCATCATCATTAGATGATGAATCATCATTTAATAATGAATTAATTGTACAAAAAGAATTATATTTACGTTTAAAATTATCTAATTTATTAGGATATAAATCTTATTCTGAACAATCTTTAATAAATAAATCAGCTAAAAAAGTAGATAAAGTTTTATCTTTTTTATATACATTACTTAAATTATCTAAAGAACAAGCATTAGAAGAAGCTTCAAATTTAAAAAATTTTATTAAAAAAAAATATAATATTATAGATATTAATCCATGGGATGTATCATATTTTTCAGAAAAATATAAATTTTATTTATACGGAATAAATGATAATACTATTCGTAAATATTTTCCTATTAATGTTGTATTAAAAGGTATGTTTAAAATTATTAATATTATATATGGTTTATCATTTAAATTAGAAAAAGTTCCAGTTTGGCATAAAAGTGTAATGTTTTTTAATGTTTTTAATAATAAAAAATTATATGGAAGTATATATTTTGATTTATATTTTCGTAAAGAAAAACGTAGTGGTGCATGGATGGATATATGTCAATCTAGAATTTTAAAATCTAATGGAAAATTACAATATCCTATAGCATTTGTTAACTGTAATTTTACCCCCCTATCTTTAGATAAAAGTAATTTTCTTTTAAATCATAATGATGTATTAACACTATTTCATGAATTTGGTCATGCTTTACATCACATTACTTCTTGTATTAATATACCGAACTTATCTGGTATAAATGGTTTGCCATTAGACATTGTAGAATGTCCTAGTCAATTTATGGAATATTGGTGTTGGGAAAAAAAATCTTTAAAATTAATATCTCAACATTATAAAAAATTAATAGAAATGCCAAGAGATATAATGGATCAATTAATTAAATCTAAAAAATATAATTCTGCATTATCACTTATGAGACAAATAGAATTAAGTTTATTTGATATAAGAATTCATAATGAATTTTCTTTAAATAATAATAATCAAATATTAAATTTAATTAAAGAGATAAGAAAGCATATTGTTACAATTTCTCCTATTCCTATTTGGAATAAATATATAAATATTTTTAATCATATATTTGGAGGAGAATATGCTGCGGGTTATTATAGTTATTTATGGTCAGAACAATTAGCAGCAGCTTTTTTTTATCATTTTAAAAAAAATGGATTATTTAATAAAAAAATAGGTAAAAATTTTTTAGAAAACTTTTTATCTTTAGGTAGTTCTATAGATCCTATAATTTCATTTAAAAAATTTAGTGGTAGAAAATTAAATTGTAATATATTACTTAAACAAAGAGGCATTAAAATATAAATAAAAATTTATTTTTATAAAATAGGTTATAAAATAATTATATTATGAAAAATATACGAAATTTTTCAATTATTGCTCATATTGATCATGGTAAATCAACATTTGCAGATAGATTAATAGAAATTTGTGGAGGACTCTCTAGTAGAGAAATGACATCACAAGTTTTAGATAGTATGATTTTAGAAAGAGAAAGAGGAATTACTATAAAAGCCCAGAGTGTTTCTTTAAAATATAAATCAATAAATAATAATATTTATAAATTAAATTTTATTGATACTCCTGGACATGTAGATTTTTCTTATGAAGTTTCTAGATCTTTATCAGCATGCGAAGGTGCTTTATTATTAATAGATGCTTCTCAAGGTATAGAAGCTCAAACAGTATCAAATTGTAATACAGCAATAACGATGGGATTGAAAGTATTACCCGTTATTAATAAAATAGATTTATTTAATATTAATATAGAAAAAATTAAACATGATATACAAGAAATTACTGGTATTAATTCTAAAAATTTTCTTCAATGTTCAGCAAAAACAGGATTAGGTGTAAAAAAAATTATAGAAAATATAGTTAAATATATACCCTATCCTACAGGAAGTATTAAAAAAAAATTACAAGCACTTATTATAGATTCTTGGTTTGATAATTATTTAGGAGTTATAGCATTAGTATGTGTAAAAAATGGACAAATAATAAAAGGTATGAGAATTATTATTTTAAATACAAAAAAAAAATATTATATAGAAAAAATAGGTATTTTCACACCTAAAAAAAAAAATTTAGATAAATTAAAATGTGGTGATGTTGGTTGGATTGTATTAGGAATAAAAAATATTACCGAAATACCAGTAGGTGCAACAATTACATCATATATAAAACCATCTAATAAAATACTAATTGGATTTAAAAAAAGTATACCTAAAGTTTTTGCAGGTTTATTTCCAGTAGTTTCAGATGAATATACTTTATTTAATAAAGCACTAAAAAAATTAAGTTTAAATGATTCTTCTTTATTTTTAGAACCAGAAAATTCAGAAGTTTTAGGATATGGATATAGATGTGGTTTTTTAGGTTTACTACATATGGAAATTGTACAACAGAGATTATTAAATGAATATAATATTAATATTATTACAACTATGCCTACTGTAAAATATGAAATAAAAACTAAAGATAATAAAATTTTATATATAGATAATCCATCAAAATTTCCAAATTTTAATTTTATTAAAGAAATAAGAGAACCTATTTTAAAATGTAAAATTTTTTCTCCTATAAAATATATAGGTAAAATAATTAAATTATGTATTAGTAAAAATGGAATACAAAAAAATATTATATATCATAAAAATAATGTTATTTTAATATATGAAATACCAATGATTGGCATTATTATAAATTTTTTTGATAAATTAAAATCTATTACAAAAGGTTATGGTTCATTAGATTATAATTTTTTAAAATTTAAGACAGCTGACTTAGTTTGTATAACTATATTAATTAATAAAAAATGTATTGATGCTTTAACAACAATTACTTATAAAAGTAAAATATATTCTTATAGTCGTATTTTAATAGAAAAACTTAAAATTTTAATTCCTAGACAACAATTTAATATTACAATACAAGCTGCTATAGGTAAAAAAATTATTTCTAGTACAAATATAAAACAATTAAGAAAAAATGTTATTGCAAAATGTTATGGAGGAGATGTTAGTAGAAAAAAAAAATTAATTCAAAAACAAAAAGAAGGTAAAAAACGTATGAAAAATATTGGTAATATTAAATTACCATCTTCTATTTTTTTAGATATGTTAAAAATAACAAAATAATTTTTAATAAAATATTTAAAATAAATTAAATGTTTTATAGAAAAAAATATATTTTTTATAAAAAATATAATATTTATAATCAAATAATAATTTATGAAAAAAATACAATTTTTGATAAATCAAATAGTTTCTTTTATTCCTACTATATTATTAATTTTAACTATTCGTTTATTTATATTTGAATCTTTTTATATACCTTCTGAATCTATGATTCCTACATTAAATATAGGTGATTTTATCATAGTAAATAAATTTATTTATGGTATTAAAAATCCTTTTAATAATAAACTTTTTATAAAATATAAATCACCTCATAGAGGTGATATAGTTGTTTTTAAATATCCAAAGAATACTAAAATAAAGTATATTAAAAGAATTATTGGATTACCAGGAGATATAATTTTTTATAATATTAAAAATAAACAAATTGTACTATATAAAAAAAATTTTTTTAAAAAAAACATTTTTACATATAAAAAATTAAAAAAAAGTAAATATTTTTTAATATCTAAAAATATCAATCAAAAAAAATATTTATTTTTTAAAAAAAAATATATAAAATTTTATGATTTAAAAAATATAAGATATTTACAATATACAGAGTATATAAATAAATTATCACATATAATTTTATTTATACCTGAAGTAAATAATGAAATAAATGAAAAAATATATCAACAAAAATATATGCCTTTATATACTTGGATTATACCCCCAAAATATTATTTTGTTATGGGTGATAATCGTGATAATAGTTTTGATAGTAGATATTGGGGTTTTGTTCATGAAAAATATTTATTAGGAAAAGCTATTGTTATTTGGTTAAATATTAAAAAAACAAAATATTTATTTTTTTATAAAATAAAATTTAATCGAATATGTAAAATAAATTAATTTTTAAAAAAAATTTTATCTAATTTGCAATAAAAATACAATTAAATAAATTTTATCATGATTAATAAATTACAAAAAAAATTAGGTTATATTTTTAATCATCAAGATTTATTATATCAAGCTTTAACACATAGAAGTGCAAGTAGTAAGCATAATGAAAGATTAGAATTTTTAGGTGATTCTATATTAAGCTATATAATAGCTAAAGCATTATATAATAAATTTCCTGATGTAAATGAAGGTAATATGAGTCGAATGCGTGCTTCTTTAGTAAAAGGAAATACTTTAGCGAGTATTGCAAGAGAATTTAAATTAGGAGAATATTTATTTTTAGGACCGGGAGAATATAAAAATGGAGGATATAATAGAGATTCTATTTTAGCTGATACAATGGAAGCATTAATAGGTAGTATATGTTTAGATAGTAATATTAAAGTTGTAGAAAAAATTATTTTATTTTGGTACAAATTTAGATTAGAAACAATTTTACCTGGTAATAATCAAAAAGATCCTAAAACAAGATTACAAGAATATTTACAAAGATCACATCTTCCATTACCATATTATTTTATTGTACAAATAAATGGAGAAGTACATAATCAAAAATTTACAATACAATGTAAAATTAGTGGAATATCTACGATTATTACAGGTATTGGATCAAGTAGAAGAAAAGCAGAACAATCAGCTGCTGAAAAAGCATTAAAAAAACTTGGATTAGAAAAAAAATAATTTTATTAATTTTTTAAAAAAGGTTATTTATGTGAAAATTACATCATCATATTATGGAAATATTTTAATATTAGGAAGAACTAATGTAGGTAAATCGACTTTATTAAATCTTTTAATAAATAAAAAGATATCTATTATTTCTCATAAAAAAAATACAACAAATAATAATATTATAGGAGTATATAATAATGATATTTATCAAATATCATTTATAGATACTCCAGGAAATATTTTTTATAAAAATAAAATTTTTAATTTATTTAAAAATTATGAATATAATTATATATTATTTATTTTAGACAAAAATAGATGGAATTATATAGAAGAAAATTTTACAAAAATTTTTTCAAAAATTAATATACCAATAATATTAATTATTAATAAAGTTGATCAAATAAAAAATAAAAATATATTATTATCATATATTAATTTTATTCAAAAGAAAATAAAAATTTTTCACTTATTTATCATTTCAGCTAAATATAAATTATATACAAATGATATTTGTTCTTTTATATGTAAACATTTACCTAAACAAAAACATTTTTATTCTTCAAGTTATATTACAAATCAAACAGATAAAACTATTATTAAAGAAATAATAAGAGAAAATATTATGAAATTTCTTCATAAAGAAATACCATATAATATCAAAATTAAAGTAGTTTTCCCAAAAAATTTATTAAATAAATTATATATTTTTTTATTAGTAAATAAAATAAATTATAAAAAAATAATAATAGGTAAAAATTCTAAAAATATTAAATTAATTAAAAAAAGATCTGAACAAAATATAGAAAAATTTTTTCATAAAAAAATAATATTAAATATATGGATAAAAATAAAATAATTAATTAATAAAATTATCACAATTAAAATTATGAATATCTTTGGTATTGGAATTGATATAATTGAAATTAAAAGAATACAAAAAGTTTTTATGTATTTTGGTAATTATTTTGCTTATAAAATATTAACAAAAAATGAATTATTTATATATAAAAAAAGTAAAAATAAAATTAAAATATTATCAAAATATTTTACAGCTAAGGAAGCAACAGTAAAAGCTTTAGGTACTGGATTTACAAATGGTATTTGTTTTAATCAAATAGAAATATTAAATTTTAAAAATAATAAACCAAAAATAATTTTATATAAACACGCATTAAATTTTTTGAAAAATATGAATTTTAAATATAAAATTCATATTTCATTTTCTGATGAAAAAAAATATGCATGTACAATAGTAATTATTGAAAAAAAATAAAATTAAATTATTTATTTAAAAATTTTTTTAGTATAATTATATACTTTATGTATATTTTAAATATTAATTTTTGCTTGTTCTAACTATTTTAATGAATATTTTTTAGATATTAATTTATCTGGATGATATTTACTAACTAATTTATAATAAGCTCTTTTTATGGTTAAAAAATTGGTATTATTATCTAATCTTAGTATTTTATATGTTTTTTTAAAATTTAATTCGTTATTATCTTTATTTATTTTTTTTGAAATAATTATTGTAATAATTATTTTTTTTATTATAAAAATTTTTGTTTGTTTTATAGCAAAAAAAATTTTTGTTAATTCATCTATAATATTAGATTATATGCAGAATTTATATTCTATATATATAGAATATAAATATTAAATATAATAATAATTTTTTGATAAAATTTTTTATTTTAAAAAATTGAGTAAAATATATGAATCGTATATATTAAATATAAATTAATAATTATAGTTAATATTTTAATTTATTATATTAAATAAAGAAATAATATTTAATTGAAAAAAAATTATAGAATAATATATAAAATGAATAAATTTTTTAAAAAAAAATATGGACAACATATTTTAGTAAATAAAAAAACTATTAATAAAATTATATCTTTAATACATCCTAAATATCATCATATTATGATGGAAATAGGTCCAGGTTTAGGTGCATTAACTATACCTATGACTAAATATAATAAAAACATTTCTATTATTGAAATAGATAAAAATTTTGTTAATATTTTAAAAAAAAAACAAATTTTAATTAATTCTAATATTAATATTATACTAAATAATATACTAAATTTTAATTTTCTTAACTTAGTAAAAAAATATAAAAGAAGAATACGAATCTTTGGTAGTTTACCTTATAATATTTCTATAAGAATACTTTTTTATTTATTTAATTATTTAAATAATATTAAAGATATGCATTTTATAATGCAAAAAGAAATTATAAATCGTTTAACTGCTTGTCCTGGAAGTAAAAATTATGGATGTTTAAGTATAATAGTACAATTATTTTGTAAAACAAAAACTTTATTAGAAATAAAACCCAATGATTTTTATCCTAAACCGAAAATTTTTTCTAGTATGATTTATATGAGACCTTATAATAATAATCCTCATAATATAAATAATATTTATTTTTTAAATAAAATTATTAAACAAGCATTTAGTATGAGAAGAAAAATTCTACGTAATAGTTTGGTAAATTTTTTTTCTATAGAAGAACTAAATAATTTAGGTATTGATTATAAGATTCGTGCTGAAGATGTTTCAATAACAGAATATTGTCAATTAGCTCATTGGTTAAAAATAAATAAAAGGTTATAAACTTATGAAATCATTATTATCTCAAGTTTATATAAAAGTACACAGTATGTATATAGAATCTCAATCTATGCCTACAATTAATCGTTATGTTTTTGCTTATACAATTACTATACATAATGTAGGGAAAAAAATTTTACAATTAATTAGTCGTTATTGGACCATTACTAATGGTAATGGTAAAAAAACCCAAATATATGGAGAAGGAGTTATTGGTAAAAAACCATATATTAAACCAGGTAAGAATTTTCATTATACTAGTGGTACTATTTTAGAAACACCTATTGGTATAATACAAGGTCACTATATAATGATTGATGAAAATAATTGTGTTTATCATGTAGATATTCCTATTTTTAGATTAGCAATAAAAACTTATATACATTAATATAACTAAGAATCTATAAAAATTATGACTACTTATTTTATTGGAGATATTCATGGTTATTATAATGAATTTATTTCTTTACTAAAGAAAATTCATTTTAATAATAAAAATGATCAATTATGGATTACAGGAGATCTTATATCAAGAGGTCCGGATTCTAAAAAAGTTTTATTTTATTTATATTCTATTAGAAAATCTATAAAATTAGTATTAGGAAATCACGATTTATATTTAATATCATTATCTTTAGGTTTTATTAATAAAAATATTAATGATCCAATAATTTTAAAATTATTAAAAGATATTAAAATCCAATTTATTATAAATTCTTGGTTAAAATATCAACCTTTAATACAATACGATAAAAATAAAAAAATTCTAATGTCACATGCTGGTATTACTCCTCAATGGACAAATATTAAAACTATATTATCTGCTTCTAAAGAAGCACAGAATATTATTTCTGGAAAAAAAAATAAATTTTTTTTTGATTATATAGATAATGAAAAATATCAAATAAATGATTGGAAAAAAAATACATTAATTGGTTTTCAACGTTTTAGTTTCATTATTAATGCATTTACAAAAATGAGGTATTGTTATCCTAATGGAACATTAGAAATGTTAACTAAAAAAGCTCCTAATGATATTAATTCAATTATATTAAAACCATGGTTTAATTTTTCTAATATTTTATATAAAAAATATACAATATTTTTTGGTCATTGGTCAGATTTACAAGGTGTAAAATACACTCCTAAAAATATTATATGTTTAGATACTGGATGTTGTTGGGGTAATAAATTAACTATTTTTACATGGGAAACTAAAAAAATTTATAGTATTACTTGTAAAATATAAAATATTTAATAATATTAATTTTTAAAAATATAATTTTAGTATTTTTATATTTTATATAATATTTTTTTTATATTTTTTGTTTTATATAGAAATTAAAAATTTTTATATATAAAATAAAAAATATAAATTAAAAATTATTATTCTATACAATTATTTTATTTATTAAATAAAATAATAATTAAAGACTATATAAATAATTTATAAAACAATAACATTTTGAGGTAAATATGATTTTAGTAACTAAAAAAGCTCCAGATTTTGATGCACCTGCAGTTTCAAAAAATGGATCTATTATTGATAATTTTAATTTTTATAATTATGTAGATAATAAAATTACTGTATTATTTTTTTGGCCTTTAGATTTTACATTTGTTTGTCCTACAGAAATTATATCATTAAATAAAAATTTAAATGATTTTAATAAAAGAAATGTAAAGATTTTAGGTATATCATGTGATTCACAATTTGTTCATTACGCATGGCGTAATACTCCCATTAAAAATGGAGGAATAGGAAATATTAATTTTATAATGATTTCTGACATTAAAAAAAATATTCAAAAATCCTACGGTATTGAACATCCTGAATTAGGAATAGCATTAAGAGCTTTATTTTTAATAGACAAAAAAAAAATAGTAAGACATCAATTAATAAATGATTTACCATTTGGAAGAAATATAACAGAAATAATTCGTATGATTGATGCTTTAAATCATTATGAAAAATATGGTAACGTATGTCCAGCTCAATGGAAAAAAGGTAAAAAAAGCATTATTCCAAATAATGCTGGAATTACTGATTATTTATCTCATCACATAGATGAATTATAATAATTTATGTATAATATCAAAACATTGTGCACGATAACGTAATAAATGATCCATTAAAATTATTGCTACCATTGCTTCTCCTATTGGAATAGCTCTAATTCCTACACAAGGATCATGTCGTCCTTGTGTAATACAATTTGTTTCTTTCCCTAAAGAATTAATAGTTTTACATGGTATAGAAATACTTGAAGTAGGTTTTACAACAAAATTAATAATAATATCTTGTCCTGTACTTATACCTCCTAAAATACCTCCAGAATTATTACTTTTAAATCCTTCCATACTTATTTCATCTCTATAATGACTACCTAATTTATTTATACAATTAAATCCATCACCTATTTCAATCCCTTTAACTGCATTAATACTCATTAATGCATAAGCTAATTCAGCATCTAATTTATCAAATACTGGTTCTCCTAAACCCTTTGGTATATTATTTACAATAATAGTAATTTTAGCTCCTATAGAATCACCGTGTTTTTTTAAATAATTAATTTTATTTTTTAATAATGGAATTTGATTTTTATTTGGACAAAAAAAAGGATTATTATTAGTTTCTTCCCAATTATCAAAATCACAAATAATATCTCCCATTTGAGATAAATAACCTCTAATTTTAGTATTATATTTTATATTTAAATATTTTTTAGCTATTGCTCCTGCTGCTACACGCATTGTTGTTTCTCTAGCTGAAGAACGACCACCACCTCTATAATCACGAATACCGTATTTTTTTTCATAAGTATAATCTGCATGACCTGGACGAAAAATATTTTTAATATTTTTATAATCCTGAGATCTAATATCAATATTATTTATTAATAAACCAATACTTGTACCTGTTGTAAAACCATTAAATATACCAGATAAAATTTCTATTTTATCTAATTCTCTACGTGGAGAAGTATATTTTGATGTACCTGGCTTACGTCTATCTAAATCTTTTTGTATATCTTCTAATGTTAATGGAATTTTAGGTGGTACTCCATCAACTATACATCCTAACGATTTACCATGTGATTCACCAAAAGTTGTAATTTTAAATAATTTACCAATACTATTACCTGACATAAAAGTTTCCCCCTATAAAATTTTTTATTTTATTTATTTTCTATTTTAAATATATTTCCCCCCCCATTTTTTATATTTAACCATTGAAAATATATATTAGGATATTTTTCTATAATATTAACCATTTTATCTCCTACTTCACAAATTAAAATACCATTCTTTCTTAAGAAAGAAGAGTACATAGATATTATTTTTTCAATAATTTCTATACCATTATTTTTAGAAACTAGTCCTATTATAGGTTCATATAAGTATTCTTTTGGCAAAGAACTTATATCTTTTTTATCTATATATGGAGGATTACTAATAATTAGGTCATAAGTATATTTAGGTAATTTTTCAAATAAATTACTACATATAGGAGTAACACGATTTTCTAATCCATGTAATTGAATATTATATTCAACTACATTAATAGCATCTAAAGATATATCTACAGCATCTATATGAGAATTAGGAAATAAATAAGCACATGCAATAGCAATACAACCACTACCAGTACATAAATCTAATATATATTTAGGATTATAATTAGTAGGAATAATAGATTTAAATTTATTATTAATAAGTTCAGAAATGGGAGATCTAGGTATTAAAACTCTATTATCAATATATAATTCATATCCACAAAACCAAATTTTATGTGTTAGATAAACTACAGGAATTCTTTCTTTTATTCGTTTAATAACTAATTCAAAAATAATTTTACGTTCTTTAATAGATAATTTAGAGTTATAAACCATACTCCACATATATGGAGGTAATCCTAATATAGGTAAAACTAAATTTACAGCCTCATCCCAAGGATTATCACTACCATGTCCATACCATAAATCTGATTTACTAAAACAAGTTGTTATCCAGCGTACTACATCTTGTATAGATAAAAGTTCATTTATTATAATTTCTTTTTTTAAAATTTGATTTAATTTTATTATCATATATATACCTTATAATAAAAAATATTATTCAATTACATTATTTAATTTAATATAAAATATATTTTATGATATAAAAATAAATTATTTTACTCCCCTGACTGGATTCGAACCAGTGACATACGGATTAACAGTCCGCCGTTCTACCAACTGAACTACAGAGGATATAACACATAAGATAATATATGATTTATTATTTAAATGTCAAGAAAATTTATAATTCTTAGTTAAATAAAATATATATATATGAAATATTTTTAATTCATTTAATTTTACAAATTTTTTAATTTTTGAAAGTATATTTCATATTGTTTATTTACATTATCATTATTATTATTTTGCCATATACCATTGTTAATAATTTTATTATTAGGAAATAATATATTATTATTTACCATTTCTAATGGTAAAAATTTTCTAGCTCCTAAATTTGGAGTAGAAAAACCTATTTTTTTAACTATTTTTGCAGCAATATCAGGTCTCAATAAAAAATTTATTAATTGTAAAGCTCCTTGTACATTTTTAGCATTACTAGGAATAACAAAATTATCCATCCAAAAAATACTACCTTCTTTAGGCCAAATAAATTTTAATGGTATACCTAATTTTTGAATAATATAAGCAGATCCGTTCCAAATCATTCCTATATTAACAGATCCTTCAATAAAGGGATATCCAGGATTATCAGCGTTAAAAGAAATAACATTAGGCATTAATTTTTTTAATTCAATAAAAGCTTTATAAATATTATTAATATTATTATCTTTTATTAATTTTAATTTTATTAATGACATTTGAAATACTTCTTTAGCATCATCAATTAAAGAAATTGATTTATAATATTTTGGATTCCATAAATCATTCCAACTATTAATTTGTTTATAATCAATAAAATTTGTATTTACACCTATAGCTGTAGCTCCCCACATGTATGGAATGGAATACTTATTATTAATATCAAAAGATTTATTTAAAAATTTAGGATCTAAATTTTTAAAATTAGGTATTTTATTTTTTTTAATTTTTTGTATCATACCTTCATTTTTCATTTTAGAAACAAAATATGTTGAAGGTACTACTAAATCATATGATTGTTTTTTATGTGTTTTTAATTTAGTATACATACTTTCATTAGAATCATATGTAGAATAAATAATTTTAATTCCTGTTTCTTTAGTAAATTGGTTTAAAATTTCTTGAGGAACATATTCAGTCCAATTATAAAAAAAGATAGTATTATTATAATTTTTTTTTTTATTTATATATTTTTTTGTTATTGGAAATAACATTATAATAAATAATATAAATAATAATCTAAAAAATAAAAACATTTTAATTAAACCTTACATAATATATATTATATTCTAATAGCAAAAGCTTCAATTTTAATTTTTACATTTTTAGGTAATTTAGATACTTCTAAACAAGTCCTAGTAGAATAATTTTTACAATATTCTAAAAAATATTTTTGATAAATTAAATTCATTTTACTAAAATTATAAAAATTTTTTAAAAAAATAGTTGTTTTCACTATATTTTTGATATAAAAAATTTTTTTTTTAAAATATATCTAATATTTTCTAAAACTTGAAATGTTTGTTTATTAATTCCTAAAGTAATTAATCCAATAAATGGATTAATTGGTATTTGAACTGAAATAAAAAATATTTTATTTAATAAAATACCCTGTACATAATATCCTATAGGTAATGATGCTTTTGTTGTATGAATAATGTTTTTCATAAAAGCCTATTTTTTTTAAAAATTTAATTCTATTTAAATTGATTTAATTTTAAATTTCTTTTAATAAAGAAGTAATCATTATAGCTTTAATTGTATGAATTTTGTTTTCTGCTTGCTGAAAAATAATACTTTGTTCTGATTCAAAAATATCATCTGTTATTTCTAATCCATTATATAAATTATATTTAGATATTATTTTATTATTAAATAATTTTTTATAATGACTATATAAATGTAATGAAGGTAAACAATGCATAACTTTAATATTATTATTTTCACTTTTTTCTAAAAGTTTTTTATTAACTTGATAATTATGTAAAATTTTTATTTTTTTTTCCCATGATTTTAATGAATCTTTTTCACCCATAGATAACCAAATATCTGTATAAATAAAATCTGTATTTTTTATACCTTCTTCTATATTAGAAGTAATATGAATATTAGGATAGTATTGTATTTTTTTTATTAAATTTTTAATATAAAAATTATTATATGATTGTAATTTTTGTGGAGATATTAAATATAATTTAAAACCAATTATCATTGATAATTCTATAAGACTATAAGAAATATTATTATTAATATCCCCTATATAAGATAATTTTATTTGATCTACATCAGTATTTTTTATATTTTCTTTTATAGTTAGTAAATCAGCTAAGATTTGAGTAGGATGAAATTCATTTGTTAATCCATTCCATACTGGAATTTTTGAGTATTTAGCTATTATTTCAATATTTTTATGATATTGTCCTCTATATCCTATGCCATTATACATTTGACTTAAAATTTTAGTAGAATCTTTTAATGATTCTTTATGTCTTATATGACTGTGTTCTGTATTTAAAAAAGTAACATTTGCTCCTTGATCAAAACAAGCTATTTCAAAAGAACATCTAGTACGAGTAGAATTTTTTTCAAATATAAGAATAATATTTTTATCTTTTAATAATTTTTTTTCTTTATTATTATTTTTATCATTTTTTAATTTTTTTGCAATTTTAATTAATGTATAAATTTCTTTTTTAGAAAAATTTGATAATTTTAAAAAATTTTTATTATAAAATTGATTCATAATATAAATCCTTATAATCTATAATATTTTATTAAAATTAATATATTATAAATTTTGAATTAAAAATAATTTTTGTAATAATTCTTTATGTAAAAGTTTACTTTTTTTAAATCTTTGTAAATATTTTTTTATAATATTTTTTGGTGCTTTAGATAAAAAAGATGTATTTTGAATATTTTTTTTAAAATAATCCATAATTTTTTTATTATTATTTATTTCTTCATTTATTTTATTTAATAATTTTTTTTGATTAATTATTTGATTATTTAATGGAATAGCAAACTCAATATTTTTTGTATTATTAATTAATGTTTTTTTAGGAAAATGTGTATCTTTTTCTATAAAAAAAATTTTATTAAGATTTACAAATTTTTTTAAAATACTTATATTTTTTTTTAAAAAAAGATAAAATTTATCATTTATATTTCTTATATAAAGATTAATTTTTATATTATTTTTAATATTCATTTCTAATCTATAATTACGAATAATAGTAATTACATTAACAAATGTATTAAAAATATTAATAATATTTTCTTCTATAAAAATATCATTATTAATTTTTGGAAAAGATTGAATCATAATACTTGTTTTATTTTTTTTATTTTTTATAATTTTTTGCCATATAATTTCAGTAATAAATGGAATTATTGGATGAGACAATCTTAATAAAGATTCAAAAATATTATATAATGTATAATGTGTACCTGTGTAATTTAATTGATTTTTTTCTCTAAAAATTATTTTACTATATTCTAAGTACCAATCACAAAATTTATTCCATACGAAATTATATAAAATATTAGATGCATTATCAAAACGATATGTATTTAATGCTTTTGTATAATTTTCTATAATTAAATGATATTCAGCCCAAATCCATTTATCTATTAAAGATAAATTTTTTTTTATTGTTATAAATTCATATTTTATATTTTTTAAAATAAAGATACTTGCATTCCAAATCTTATTACAAAAATTTCTATAACCTTCTAATCTTGTTATATCCCAATAAATATCACGACCTGTAGATGATAATGCAGCTAATGTAAATCTTAAAGCATCTGCTCCATATATTTTATTCTTATCAGAAAAAGAATAACATTTATCTTTTTTTATTAATTTAATATCAGAAGTACCTTGAATAAAATGTATAGGATTAATGATATTACCTTTAGATTTTGACATTTTATTACCTTTTTTATCTCTAATTAATCCTGTTAAAAAAATATTTTTAAAAGGAATTTGAGATACATTATTTTTATCTTTAACAAGATACATTGTCATCATAATCATTCTAGATATCCAGAAAAATATAATGTCAAAACCACTAATAATAACATTAGTAGGATGAAATAAAAAAAATTTTTTATTATTAGGCCAATTTAAAGTAATAAATGTCCATAAACTAGAAGAAAACCAAGTATCTAATACATTATTATCTTGTTTTAAAGATATATCTTGACTTAAATTATATTTTTTTCTTATTTCTTTTTCATTATTTCCAACATAAATATTATTTTTTATATCATACCATACTGGTATTTTATGACCCCATATTAATTGACGAGATATACACCAATCTTGAATATTATTCATCCAAGAATAAAACATATTTTTATATTTTTTAGGAAAAAATACTATTTTTTTTTTTTTTACTGCATTAATTGCATCTTGAGATAACATTTTAGTTTTTAAATACCATTGATCTGTTAGCATAGGAACAGTAATAGTATTACTTCTAATACTAAAAGGTATTAATGTATATTTAGTTTTACATATATCTAATAATCCTGTATTAATTATTTCATTAATTATAATTTTTCTTGCTTTAAGAAAATGTATTTTTTGTAAGTTTTTAGGAATATTACTATTAATATTGATAAAATTTTTATTTTTATTTAATATTTGAAAAGTTTTTAAAATATTTCCATTTAAATCTAAAATATTAATTAAAGGTAATTTATGTTTAATTGCTATTTTATAATCATTAAAATCATGAGCAGGACTAATTTTTACACATCCTGTACCTTTTGTTATTTTAGCATAATTATCAGCAATAATAGGTATTTTTCTTTTAATTATAGGAACAAAAACAAATTTACCAATTAAATTATTATATCTTTTATCTAATGGATTTACAGCTATAGCAATATCTGCTAATAAAGTTTCAGGTCTAGTCGTAGCTACTGTTAAATAATTTTTTTTATCTAAAGTTATAATTTTTTCAGTAAAAAAATATTTAATATACCATATTTTTGTTTGAATTTTTTTATGTTCTACCTCTAAATCTGAAATTACAGTTTTTAATTTTAAATCCCAATGTATTAACCTTTTTTTTTTATAAATTAAATTTTTTTTATATAAAGTAATAAAAATTGTTCTTACAGATTTAATAAATTTATTATCCATTGTAAATCTAGTTTTATCCCAATCGGTAGATAAACCTAAACTTTTCATTTGATGAAAAATAATTTTAGAATATTTATTCTTCCATTTCCAAATATTATCTAATAAAAATTTTTTACTATAATGATTTTTTGTTTTTCCAGTTTCATTAAAAATTTTTTTTTCTATTAAAATTTGAGTAGCAATACCAGCATGATCTAATCCTACCTGACATAATATATTTTTTCCTAACATTTTATTATAACGTACTAATATATCAATTAATGTATATTGTAATGCATGTCCTATATGTAAAAAACCTGTAATATTAGGTGGTGGAACCATAATAGAAAAACATTCTTTAGAATCATCAAATTGGTTTTTTAAAAAATTATTTTTTTCCCAATAATTGTAAATTTTTTGTTCAAAAATTTTAGGATTATATTTTTTTACCATATTTAAAAATATCCTATATAAAGATAATTTATACTATAATTATAATTTATGATTATTTAATTTCATTAAATAAAAATTGAATTAACATATTAATTGGTCTTCCTGAAGCCATAGCTTTATTATTTATGTAATACCATGCTGTACCAGCTATATCTATATGAACCCAATTATATTTTTTAGTAAATTTAGATAAGAAACATGCAGCAGTAATTGCACCTGCAATATGATTGCTACTATTAATTAAATCAGCAGAGTTAGATTTTAATTGATTAAAATAATTAATATCATCAATAGGTAATTTCCAAACACGATCATCTGCTTCTAATGAAGCTTTTATAATTTTATTAGATAGTTTTGAACTATTAGACATTAAACCACTAATATTAGTACCTAATGCTACAACACAAGCACCTGTTAAAGTAGCAATATCAATTACATATTTAGGATTATATTTTTCAATATAAGTTAATATATCACATAATATTAAACGTCCTTCTGCATCAGTATTAGTAATTTCTACATTAATACCAGATAATGTTTTTATAATATCACCAGGTCTATAAGAATTACCATCAGGCATATTTTCACATCCAGCTAAAATACCTATTACGTTTACAGGTAATTGTAGTTCAGCTATTATATGTAAAGATCCATATACTGCTGCTGCACCACACATATCATATTTCATTTCTTCCATATTATTACTTGGTTTTAAAGATAATCCTCCTGAATCAAAAGTAATACCTTTACCTAATAATATTATAGGTTTAGATTTATAGTTATTATTATATTTTATTATTGATATAAAAGGTTTATTTTTAGCCCCCCTACTTACAGATAAGTAAGTATTCATACCTAATTTTTTCATATTTTTAATATTAATTATTTTTACATTAATATTTTGATATTTTTTTGTTAATTCTTTAGCTTTTTTTGATAAATATTTAGGAGTACATATATTAGGAGGTAAATTAGCTAAATCTTTAGCTTTTTTTATACCTAAATTAATAATTTTAGCATGTGTTATAGCATCATGATATGTATCATCATTATTATTAGTAATAATAAATTTTATTTTTGTTTTAAAAAAATATTTATTTTTCTTAAATTTATGAAATGAATAAATATTATGTTCTATTAAATATATGGTATCTCTTATATTCCAATATAAATTAAGATCATAAATTTTTAAATCTGTAAGATACCAATTAACTTCTTTAAAAGAATATTTTTTTAATATATTAATAGTATTATTAATAATTAGTTTATTTTTATTTCTATTAATCTTATTTTTAATACCACAACCAATAATAAAAATTCTTTTACATAAAATATTAGGAATTCTATATAAAATAATATTTTGATTAATTTTTCCCTCTATATTATTTTCTTTTAATATATTTAATATATAATTATTAGATATTATATTTATTTTTTTTGCAATTTTAGAAAGTTTATATTTTTCGTATATAGGTAAAACTATACAATCTAATGGATTTTTATTAGGAAAAACAATTTTATTTACTGTATATTCCATTTTAATTCCTATAATAGGTTTACTAAAGTATTTTAATTTAAAATATTGATTTTAATTAAAATTATGATGTACAATATATAATATTTTTTATGTTCAACACATATATCTGTAAGTAATATTATATAACATTATTTTATACTTTATAAAAAATTTATGACTTATAATGATGAAAATAATTTAAATTTTTAAATACTTTAAAATTTTTTTTAAAAAAAATGAAACTTCCCCCTTGATGCATTAATATGTGTCCCCATTTCCTTGTCATTGGGAATTTTTATTTATACAAATAAAGTTAAATATTCTTGTATATTAAATTTCATATAATAAAGATAAATATATAGGAAGGAGACTCTAATATGAGTAAAATAATAGGTATTGATTTAGGTACAACCAATTCTTGTGTAGCTATTATAGATGGTAATAAACCAAGAGTTTTAGAAAATTCAGAAGGAGATAGAACTACTCCATCTGTTATTGCTTATGCACAAGATGGAGAAATTTTAGTAGGACAACCAGCAAAACGTCAAGCAATTACTAATCCTAAAAATACACTTTTTGCTATCAAAAGATTAATTGGTAGAAGATTTAATGATGAAGAAGTACAACGTGATATTAAAATTATGCCATATAAAATTGTAGAATCTAGTAATGGAGATGCTTGGATTGATATTAATGGTAAAAAAATGGCACCACCTCAAATTTCAGCAGAAATTTTAAAAAAAATGAAAAAAACTGCTGAAGATTTTTTAGGTACTAAAGTAAATGAAGCAGTTATTACTGTTCCTGCATATTTTAATGATGCTCAACGTCAAGCTACAAAAGATGCAGGTAAAATAGCAGGATTAGAAGTAAAAAGAATTATTAATGAACCTACAGCAGCAGCATTAGCATATGGTTTAGATAAGGGTAAAGGGAATCGTATTATAGCAGTATATGATTTAGGTGGGGGGACTTTTGATATTTCTATTATTGAAATAGATGATGTTGATGGTGAAAAAACTTTTGAAGTATTATCAACAAATGGAGATACACATTTAGGAGGAGAAGATTTTGACAGTAGAATTATTAATTATTTAGTATCCGAATTTAAAAAAGATCAGGGAATAGATTTAAAAAATGATCCATTATCTATGCAAAGATTAAAAGAAGCAGCTGAAAAAGCTAAAATTGAATTATCTTCAACACAACAAACTGATGTAAATTTACCTTATATTACTGCAAATTCTACTGGTCCGAAACATTTAAATATTAAATTAACAAGAGCAAAATTAGAATCTTTAGTAGAAGATTTAGTAGATCAATCAATTGAACCAGTTAAAATGGCTTTAAAAGATGCAAATTTATCTGTATCAGATATTAATGATGTTATTTTAGTAGGTGGACAAACTCGTATGCCTATGGTTCAAAATAAAGTTGCATCATTCTTTAATAAAGAACCACGAAAAGATGTTAATCCTGATGAAGCAGTAGCTATTGGTGCAGCAGTTCAAGGTGGGGTTTTAGCTGGAGATGTTAAAGATGTTTTATTACTAGATGTTACTCCATTATCTTTAGGTATAGAAACTATGGGTGGAGTAATGACTATATTAATTAATAAAAATACAACTATTCCTACAAAACATAGTCAAGTATTTTCTACAGCAGAAGATAATCAATCTTCTGTAACAATTCATATTTTACAAGGAGAACGTAAAAGAGCTAATGATAATAAATCATTAGGACAATTTAATTTAGATGGTATTAGTCCTGCTCCTAGAGGTATACCTCAAATAGAAGTAACATTTGATATAGATGCAGATGGTATATTACATGTTTCTGCAAAAGATAAAAAAAGTGGTAAAGAACAAAATATTACTATACAAGCATCATCAGGTCTAAATAAAGAAGAAGTTGAAAAAATGATAAGAGATGCTGAAGCTAATAGTGAATCTGATCGTGTTTTTGAAGAATTAGCTAAAATACGTAATGAAGGTGACCAACTTATACATAATACTGAAAAAAAACTTAAAGAATTAAATGATAAAATTAATCAAGAAGATAAATTAAAAATACAAAATGCTATTAATGAATTAAATAATGTTATTAAAACAGAAAATAAAAATGATATACAAGATAAAATACAAAAATTAATTGAATTATCTAGTAATATTATGAATATTAATCAAAATAATAATACTAAAAATAATAATGAAAATAATGTAAAAACTAATAATGAAAATAATGTAAAAACTAATAATGAAAATAATGAAGTAGTAGATGCTGAATTTGAAGAAGTAAAAGATCAAAAAAAATAATTATTTTATAAATACATTATTTAATATCTTATTAATACCGTTTATCAGTATTATTATAATCGGTATTAATAAAAAAATCATGGGATTAGACTAGGATAGTATATTTATTATGGCAAAAAAAGATTATTATGATATTTTAGGTGTTAGCAAAAATGCTGAAGATCGTGAAATTAAAAGAGCATATAAACGTTTAGCTATGAAATTTCACCCAGATCGTAATCCCGGAAATAAAGATGCTGAGAATAAGTTTAAGGAAATAAAACAAGCTTATGAAATTTTAAGTGATTCTAAAAAAAGAACTGCTTATGATCAATATGGACATGCTGCTTTTAATCAAGAAAATATAAATCATACAACTGACTTTAGTGATATTTTTGGAGATGTTTTTGGAGATATATTTGGTAATTCAAAAACAAATCAAAGATCTAATAAAGGTGCTGATTTAAAATATTTAATGGAAATTTCTTTAGAGGAAGCAATTACAGGTATAATAAAAAAAATTAGTATTCCTGTTTTAAAAAATTGTGATTATTGTAATGGTACAGGAGCACAAGAAGGTTTATTACAAAAATGTTATACATGTAATGGTCATGGACAAATACAAATGAGTCAAGGTTTTTTTACTGTACAACAAACTTGTCCTAGATGTCATGGACAAGGAAATTTTATTAAAAAACCTTGTTTTTATTGTAAAGGGAGGGGAAGATTAGAATCTAATAAAATATTATCAGTTAAAATACCTAGTGGAATTGATACTGGAAATCGTATTAGATTACATGGTGAAGGAGAAATAGGAAAAAATGGAATTGCTGGAGATTTATATATAGAAATTAAAATTAAAAAACATCATTTATTTATACGTGAAGGTAATAATTTATACTGTGAATTACCTATTAGTTTTGTAATTGCTACATTAGGTGGAACTATTAAAATACCTACATTAAATGGTTATGTTAAATTAAAAATTCCTGAAGGAACTCAAACAGGAAAAATGTTTAGAATACGTAATAAAGGAATAAAATCTATTAGAAGAAATAGTATTATAGGTGATTTATTATGTAAAATAATTATTGAAACTCCAATTAATTTAAATAAAAAACAAAAAGATATTTTATATAAATTAGATAAAAGTTTTCATGAATATTCTAATTATAACAATAATCCTAAAATAAAAAAATTTTTAGAAAATATTAAAAATTTTTTTTATAAGATAAAAAACTGATAAAAATAGAGGGTATAAAAAATATAATTATTTCTTATATCCTCTTTGTTAATTTATTTAAACATTAATCCATGACAAAATTTATATTTTTTTCCAGAACTACATGGACATTTTTCATTTCTTCCTATTTTTTTAGGAAAAAAATTTATGTTATTTAAATATTTATCTTTTTGATCAAAAAAAACATCATCTTTCTTCTTTAAAAGAAATAAATTATTTTTATTTATATCATTATTTTTAATTATTTTTTTTTCTCTAAATTCTATATCTATATTTTCATTTATAAAATTTATATTATCTAATTTACTTAATGTAATAATTACTTCTTTTTTAAAATTATATAACATATTATTAAACATAGAAAAAGATTCACGTTTATATTCTTGTTTAGGATCTTTTTGAGCATAACTTCTTAAATGAATTCCTTGTTTTAAATATTCTATTGCTGATAAATGTTCTTTCCATAAATTATCTAAAATTTGTAAAATAGTATTTCTTTCAAATAAAATAATATATTTTTTTTCTAAAACAGAAATTTTTTTTAAATATTCTTTTTCTGTAAAATCAATAATATTTTTAATAATATCATTTTTATGAACTTTTTTGATTTTATTTTTTTTAAAACTATGCATCCAATATTTAATTGGTAATTTAATATTAAAAATATCTTTAAAATAAATTTTTAATTTTTTAAAATTTATTTTTTCTACTACGTTAATAAAACTAATTTTTAAATTATCATCTAATATTTTACTAAAAACATCTATTTTAAAATTTTTAATGATTTGATAAAAATCTAACGATTTTAATAATTTATTTCTTTGTAAATATATAATTAAACGTTGATCATTAATGATATCATCATATTCAATTAATTGTTTACGTATTTCAAAATTATAACTTTCTACTTTTTTTTGTGCATTAGATATTGATTTAGTAATCCATGGATGTTCAATGTAATCATTAGCATTCATTCCTAATTTATTCAGTAAAAATGACATATTTTTAGGAGCAAAAATACGCATTAAAGAATCTTCCATAGATAAATAAAATCTAGACATACCAGGATCACCTTGTCTTCCTGAACGTCCTCTTAATTGATTATCAATTCTTCTTGATTCATGACGTTCAGTACCAATTACATATAATCCTCCTAATTTTATAACTTCATTATGTTTTTCTTGCCATTTTAACCTTAATTTTTTAATTTCATCTAAATTAATTTTTTTATTAATTATAAAATTACCCCCTAAAACAATATCTGTACCTCTACCAGCCATATTAGTTGCAATTGTTACTGCATATTTTGCACCAGCTTGTGCAATAATTTCTGCTTCTTTTTCATGAAATTTTGCATTTAAAATATTATGTTTTATACCTATATCTTTTAATTTTTTGGATATTAATTCTGATTTTTTTATTGAAATAGTACCAACTAAAATAGGTTGGCCTTTAAAATGTGTATTTTTTATATCATTAATTATTGCATTTATTTTTTCCTTTTTAGTTAAAAAAATAAGATCAGGAAGATCTTTCCTAATCATAGGCTTATTAGTTGGAATAATTACTGTATTCAATTTATATATTTCTTTAAACTCAAAAGATTCAGTACTAGCAGTACCTGTCATACCTGATAATTTGTTATATAATCTAAAATAATTTTGAAAAGTTATAGATGCAAGAGTCTGATTTTCATTATTTATTTTGACATTTTCTTTTGCTTCTATTGATTGATGTAATCCTTCTGACCATCTTCGACCTTCCATTAATCTACCAGTATGTTCATCTACTATTATAATTTGATTTTTTTTTAATATATAATCTACATTTTTTTTAAATAATATATGTGCTCTTAATGCTGAAATAATATGATGTAATATTATTATATTATTATTGGAATATAAAGATTCATCTATATTAATTATTTTTTTCTGAATTAAAATTTTTTCTAAATAAATTAAACCTTTTTCAGTTAAATATACTTGACGAGATTTTTCATCTATAAAAAAATATTCTTTATCTTTTATATTAAAATTTTCTTTTTTTTGATATATTAATTCAGGAATAATATTATTTATTTGAATATATAATTTAGTATTATCTTCAGTAGGTCCTGATATAATTAAGGGAGTACGAGCTTCATCAATTAATATTGAATCTACTTCGTCAATAATAGCATAATTTAAATCTCTTTGTACTCTTTTATCATTATTAAAAATTAAATTATCTCTTAAAAAATCAAAACCAAACTCATTATTTGTTCCATATGTAATATCAGCTTTATATGCATTTTGTTTTTCTCTTAATGATATATTAGGTATATTAATACCTACAGTTAAACCTAAAAATTTAAATAATGCTTTATTATTATTAGCATCACGTTTAGCTAAATAATCATTTACAGTAACAATATGAATACCTTTTCCAGTTAAAGCATTTAAATATGCAGGTAATGTAGATGTTAATGTTTTTCCTTCCCCAGTTTTCATTTCTGCTATACAATTATTATTTAATACAATACCTCCAATTAATTGAACGTCAAAATGACGCATATTAAATATTCTTTTACTTGCTTCTCTAACAGTTGCAAAAGCTTCTGGGAGAATATGTTCTAAAGTGTAATTATTTTTTAATTTTTTTTTAAAAATTATAGTTTTATTTTGTAATTCAAAATTAGTTAATTTCTCAAATTCTTTTTCCATATTGTTAATAGTATTTACTATTTTTTGAATACGTTTTAAAATATAATCATTATTACTACCAAATATTTTAGTAAAAATTTTTTTTAACATATAAATATCTCTTAATAAAAAATATAATTGTATAATTGTAAATATTATTTATTTTATATTTAAATAAAATACAAAAAATGTTTATAATTTTTTTATAAAAAATTTGATGGATAAAAAATATGCGTAATAATAAAGTATTATTAATTAATAAACTTTTTAAACAAAAATATTATTCTTCTTATACAAAGATATTATATAAAATATATACACATACGAATATTTTAATAAAAATCAATAAGATTATCAAAAAATATTTACCAATACAATTACATTGTAGGTATAATATTAAAAATATAAGAAATAATATTATTATTATAGAAACTAATAATGCTAGTTCTATGTTTAGATTTTTATATGAAAAATCTAATATTTTATTTTATATAAAAAAATATATAAATCCTTCATTTAAAGAAATAAATATTAAAATAAATCCTATTTTTATAAAAAAAAAAAAATATAAAAAAATAAAAATCAAAAAAATTACATTAAGTAAATTTAGTGCTAATTTATTACTTAATATTTCTAAAAAAAGTTCATTAAAATTACGTTTAACAATAAAAAGATTTATTAAAATCGCTTCTAATTAAATAGAAAAATTTTAAATTTAACTTATTTAGTTAAAGATAAAATTTTTATAATTAAATTATCAAAAGATAATCCTGCTTTTTTTGCTGCTATAGGATATAAACTTTTTGATGTCATTCCTGGAATAGTATTAATTTCAAGTAGTTTAAATTTTTTTTTCTTATCTAAAATCACATCTATTCTGCCCCATATTTTACAGTTTAAAACTTTCCAAGCTTTTAAAATTATATTTTCTAATTCTTTTTCTTTTTGTAAACTTAAACCACTAGGACAAAAATATTTAGTATTATTTAAATAATATTTAGATTGATAATCATAGAAAATATTTGAATATTCTATTTTTATAGGAGGTAATATTTTATTATTTAATATTCCAACTGTATACTCTGTACCTTTTATATATCTTTCTATTAAAAGATTATTATCATATATAAAAGCTTTTTCTAATATATTAAATAAATTATCTATATTATTTATTTTAAAAATACCTAAACTAGATCCATTACAATTAGGTTTAACAATAATAGGTAATTTTATTTTTAAAATTTTTTTTTCTATTTTTAAGTAATTTTTTTTAATAAAATATTTTTTATTTAATAAAAAATATGGATAAATAATTGGTAATCCATATTCTTTCCAAATCATTTTAGTTAAAAATTTATTTATCGTTAATGCTGATGATAATATTCCACTACCAGTATAAGGAATATTTAAATAGTCTAATATTCCTTGTATAGTTCCATCTTCACCTCCTCTCCCATGTAGGGCTATAAAAGCTTTTTTAAAACCATACTGTTTTAAGTGTAATAATGGAAAATTAATTGGATCTATTCCAATAGCATTAATACCTAATTTTATTAGAGTATTTAAAATTGCTTTACCAGATTTTAAAGATATTTCTCTCTCAAGAGAATTACCTCCAAATAAAACAACTATTTTATTAGACATATTAATAATACTTATATTTTTAATTATTAAGTATAATATTTATACAACAAAAATTGTATCATTTTATAAGTAATGATGATATTTTATTAATATCACCTGCACCTTGAAAAATTACTATTTCATTTCCTTTCAATTTAGATAGTATATAATTAGATATACTATAATAATCTGTAAAATATATTAATTTAGGTAAAATAATACCTAATTTTTTTATTTTTTTAAATAGATATCTACTATCAGCATTTTTTATAAAATTTTCTCCAGCTGAATAAACTTGTAATAAAAATAATTTATCCACTTTAGATAATATTTGAACAAAATAATTTAGTAAATTTTTAGTTCTAGAATAACGATGGGGTTGAAAAATCATTATTAAATTTCTATTTGGCCATATTTTACGTGCTGTCTCTATTGTTAGATTTATTTCTGTTGGGTGATGTCCATAATCATTGATAACAATAATATTTTGTTTATATTTTATTTGTTTTTTTGGAAAAATTATACCTAAAATATCAAATCTACGTATAATACCATTAAAATTTTCTAATGATTTTAAAATTATTTTTTCATTTATATTATTAAATTTAGATACAGTATATGCTGCAGTTGCATTTAAAGCATTATGATATCCAGGAATATTTAAATTAATTTTTAATGATAAATTATTTTTTTTTTCTAATATATAAAATTGACTTTTATAACCATTTTGTTTGTAATTATATAATTGTATATCAGCATTTTTATGAAAACCGTATGTAATTAAATTACATTTACAATTAAACAAATAATTTTTTATTAAATCAAAATTATGAACATTATCTATACAAATAATTATACTGCCATAAAATGGGATTTTTTTACAAAATTTTAAAAAATTTTTTTTTAAAATTTCTATGTTATTATTATAAAAATCTAGATGTTCGTTTTCAATATTTGTTATAATATTTATAATTGGTTTTAAATATAAAAAAGATCTATCACTTTCATCTGCTTCTGTAATAAAGTATTTACTAGAACCTAAATAAGCATATTCTTTAGTATTTTTTAATATACCTCCATTTATAAATGTAGGATCTAATCCAGATAATTTATATATTTCATAAATCATAGCAGTTGTTGTAGTTTTACCATGAGTTCCTGTAATACTAATTCCATAATAAAATCTCATTAATTCTGCTAACATTTGTCCTCTACTAATTACCATAATATTTAATTTTTTTGCTATAATTAGTTCTGGATTATTATTTTTAATAGCACTAGATCTTATTATAAGATCTATATTATTTGTAATATTCTTAATTTCTTGTTTAAAATAAATAGTAATACCTAATGAAATTAAATCTTTAGTAATTAAATTCGAAGTTAAATCTGAACCACTAATTTGATATCCTTGTTTAAATAAAATTTTTGCAATACCTCCCATACCAGATCCACCAATACCAATAAAATATATATGATTAATATTATTTATTTTAAATGTTTTTTGAGTATTAATTATATTAGACATTTTTTTATATATCATTATTTAGATATTAATAAATTTTTATTTTATTTAATTCTTGAAAAATTAATTCTACAGAATTTATTATAGATAAATTATAAGATTTATTTATTATATGCATAATTTTATCTTTATTAAGATTTGCTATTAAATTAGCAATATCATAAATATTTATATTTTTTTGTTCAAAAATTTTAGCTATTCCTATATTTTGTAAATATATTGCATTAAAATATTGTTGTTTATCTTTATGTGGAAATGGTATAAAAATAGCTGGTAAACCTACTGCTGTAATTTCACTAACAGTCATAGCTCCTGATCTACATATTATTATATCAGCCCATTTATATGCTTTATGAATATTTTGAATATATTCTTTTATAATAAAATTATTAAAATTATATTTTTTATATTGAAAATATACTTTTTTAAAGTTACCCTTTCCTACTTGATGTATAATAAATATTTTATTTTTTAAAATTTTAATTAATTTTATACCTATTTTATTTATTATATATGCTCCTTGACTTCCTCCTGTAATTAATACACGAATAGGTTTATGTATTTTAAAAATTTTTCTTTTATATAAGGATAATTTAATAATTTTATTATTTAAAGGATTTCCTACTAGTATAGCATTAGCAAATGTATTAGGATATGCTTGCATAATTTTTGTAGCAATTTTAGATAAAATCATATTTGTTAAACCTGGAATACTATTTTGTTCATGTATTATTAATGGAATTCTACATAACCATGCAGCTAAACCACTAGGTCCAGAAATATAACTACCCATTGTTAAAATTATATGTGGTTTATATTTTTTATAAATTAAAATAGATTTATAAAGTGATATAAATAATTTAATAAAAGTAAAAATAATAGAAAAAATATTTTTATTTTTAAATCTATAAAAATCTATAAAATAAATATGTATATTTTTTTTAGGAATAATTTCTGCCTCCATTCTTGATTTTGTTCCTAACCAACGCACTTCCCAATCTTTTTTTTTTAAAAAATATGCTATATTTAATGCTGGATTGATATGTCCTCCAGTACCTCCAGCTACTATAAGAATTTTTTTTTTCATGTTATAGAATAACAAATTAATATTTAAAATATTTAATATATTAATTTAATATAATAATATTATCTATGATACATAGATTTTACTATTCTAATAAACTCATTTCCACGCTGTTTAAAATTTTGAAATTGATCAATACTAGAACATGCTGGAGATAATAATACAATATCTCCATATTTTACTAATTTAATAATTTTTTTTACACCTTCATACATTGTATTTACTTTAATTGCTTTAGAATATATAGATAGTATTTTTTTACTTGATTGACCAAAACATAATACTTTTATATTATTTTTTTTTTTTAAATATTTTATTAATAAATATAATTCACAATTTTTGTCATAACCTCCTAAAAGTAACCAAATTTTTTTTTTATCATGTAAATATCGTAAAGCAGCTTTTGTACTACTAATATTAGTAGATTTTGAATCATTAATCCAAGTTATTCCGTATTCTTGATGAATAATTTGTAATGTATGATGCATATTTTTATAATTACAAATTTCTTTGAAAAAATTTTTTTTAGGAATTTTTAAAATATCAGTAACAGCTAATACAGATAAAGAATTTAAATAATTATGTATACCAATTAATTGAGTTTTATTAAAATCAAATATTTTTTGATTATTTATTTTTAAATAAATCCCATTTCCTTTAATGGAAAGAGAATAATCACCAGAATTTTGACCAAAAGTAATATATTTTTTATTATTATAAAATTGTTTAGGATAACATAATATATCATCAGAATTATATATACAAATATTAGCGTATTTAAAAATACGTAATTTAAAATTACGGTATTGTTTAATACCTAAGGGATATCTATCCATATGATCCTGTGAAATATTTAGAATTATAGCAATATATATATTTAATTTTTTAATTGTTTCTAATTGAAAACTTGATATTTCTAAAATATAAAAATCTCTTTTAAGAGATAATAAATCTAATACTGGATATCCAATATTACCTCCAATACTAATTTTAAAATTATTTTTTCTCATAACTTTAGCTAACATATTAGTAACAGTACTTTTACCATTAGTACCAGTTATAGCTATTAAGGGAGTATTGTTATAACGACTAAATAATTCTATATCTCCAATAATTTCAATTTTTTTTTTTTTAGCTTGTAATATGATATTGTTAAATATTGATATACCTGGACTTAAAATAATTAATTCTGCATTAAGTATCCAATCTTTATTTAAAGAACCTAAATGATATGGTATATACGGAGGTATTTTCTTTATAAATGTAGGATTTGTATATTCATCAATGATAGCAGGAATTATTTTCTTCTTTAAAAGAAAATTTAAACAAGATATACCTGTTATTCCTAAACCTATAATAAGTATTTTTTTATTCATTATCTTAATTTTATCAGAAATTATATTATTATAAAAGTAAAGAATATTAATATTAATGAAATAATCCAAAATCTAATAATAATACAAGATTCTGAAATACCTTTTAATTCATAATGATGATGTAATGGAGCCATTAAAAAAAATCTTTTTTTATTATATTTAAATTTAATGATTTGAATAATTACTGAAATAAATTCAACTATGAATATAATACACATTATAAGAAATAAAAATTCTTGTTTTATTAAAATTGCAATTACTGAAACAAGACAACCTAAAGGTAATGAACCTACATCTCCCATAAATATCTTTGCTGGATATGCATTGTACCATAAAAAGGCTAATCCTGAACCAATTATAGATAAACAAATAATTATTAATTCTGTAGAATTTTCTACATAAATAAAATTAAAATATTTAGAAAAATATATATTCCCTGTTAAATAAGATAAAAAAATTAATCCTAATGCAATAAAAATAATTGGCATAATTGCTAAACCATCTAATCCATCAGTTAAATTTACAGCATTACTCATTATTAATATAATGAAATAACATAATAATATATACAAAATAATATTTATATTATAAATAATAATATGATGTGTAAAAGGAATAATAAATTGTATATATAATTTTTTTTTATAATCTATTATTATAGATAATATAAAAAAAATATTAGCAATTGATTGTAAAAAAATTTTTTTATACGCAGTTAACCCTATAGAATTTTTTAAAATAATTTTATAAAAATCATCTATAAAACCAATTATAAAATATAAAAATGTTATAAACAATATATATAAAATATATTTATTAGATAAATCTGACCAGATTATTACTGAAATAAAAATAGATAATAATATGATTATACCTCCCATAGTAGGGGTTTTTTTTTTTGTAAAATGTGTTATTGGTCCATCTTTTCTAATTATTTGAGAAATTTTATTTTTATTAAAATAATGAATAAAAATTGGAATTAAATAAAATGTTATACTAAATGATGTTATAAGTGTCATCATAGAACGTATTTTAAAATCTATTAAAAAATAATTTAAATATTTAAAATAATTTTTTAAGTATTTTAGTAATATAATTAACATTTTAATTTCTCCAATAACATTTCAATTAACAATTCTATTCTATTTTTTCGTGATCCTTTAAATAAAATAGTATAATGATTAAATTTTTTTATTATTAATAATAATTTTTTTAATAACATATTTTTATTAAAAAAATGTTGTGATTTTATATTATTATGAGTAAAACATTTACTATATTTACCAATACTAAAAATATAATCTATATTAGATCTTAAAATTAATTTTTTTATTTTTTTATGATAGAAAATTGTATACACACCAAGTTCTAACATATCACCAATCACTAAAATTTTTTTACCAGAAAACTTTTTTAAAATATTAATTGCTATACTTACTGAATTTGGATTTGCATTATACGTATCATTTATTATAAGTTTATTATTGTCAATAATAATAGGATACATTCTGCCTTTAATTGATCTAAAATTTTTTAAACCATTTGCTATATCTTCTAATGTAGATCCTACAGAAAATGATAATGCTGCTGATGCTAAGGCATTATTAATATTATGTATTCCACCTCCAATAAGATATAATTTAATTAATATTTTTCCTATGGGTGAAATTAATAAAAACTTAATTTTATTATGTAATATTAAAACATTTCTAGCAAAAAAATCCGCTTTATTATTTTTTATAGAAAAAGTTAAAATATTTTTATTATTATTTAATTTTTTTAAAATTATTTTTTGATTTTTATCATCATAATTAATAATTGCAGTTCCTTTATATTTTAAATATTTAAAAATATCACTTTTATTTTTAATTATATTTTTTAAAGATTTAAAACCTTCTAGATGTGACTCAGAAATATTATTAATTATTGCAATATTAGGTTTAATTAAATTTGCTAGATAAGAAATATCATTTATTTTACTTCCTCCTATTTCAATAACAGCATATTTATACTTATTATTTAATCTTAATAAGGTTAAGGGAACACCAATATGATTATTCATATTTTTTTTTGTAAAAATAATTTGATTTTTTTTTTTTAAAATAGATACAGTCATTTCCTTAACTGATGTTTTACCACAAGATCCAGTAATACCAATTACATTATTAGTAAATTGCATTCTTTTCCATAAACCTAATTTACCTAATCCTATAATAGTATCAAATACAATTATTTGAGGAATATTTATATTTATATATTTATGCACTAATATAGCTAATGCACCATTTTTAATAGCATCATCAATAAAATGATGTCCATCAAATTTATTACCACAAATAGCAATAAAAATACAATTTTTTTTAATTTTTTTACTATTTATAGAAAAATTTAATATTTTAATATTATCACCAATTAATTTACCATGTACTATTTGTGATAATTTTTTTAAACTAATTAATTTATTCATTTGATATTTTCAAAAATTTTTTTAATAGCATTAAAATCTGAATAATTAAAAATTTTATTACCTACAATTTGATAATTTTCATGTCCTTTACCAGCTACTAGAATAGTATCTGTTTTATTTGCATGAGATATTGCATAAGAAATAGCTTCTATTCTATTTAAAATAATATAAACATTTTTTAATGTAATACATCCTTTCTTAATATCTTTAATAATACTATTAATATTTTCATTTCTAGGATTATCAGTGGTCAAAATTATATTGTCAGCATATTTTGTAGCGATATATCCCATTATTGGTCTTTTCCCTTTATCTCTTTCACCTCCACATCCAAAAATACACCATATTTTACCTTGAATATTTAATTTTAAACTTAATAGTACATTTTTAAGTGCATCAGGAGTATGAGCATAATCAATAATTATATTAGTATATTTATTTTTAATAAAAACTTTTTGCATTCTTCCTGGGATAGGTAAAATTTTTGAAACTGTTTTTATTAATTTTTTTAAAGGAAAATTTAAATTTAATAATGTAGCCATACATAACATAATATTAATTACATTAAATTGACCTATTAAATTTATTTTTATTTTTCCATTTCCCCAATTAGAACTAAATTGAATAATTGTATGATTAGAAAAATAAATTATTTTTTTAATATATATAAAGGAATTTGATTTATTTAATATTTGTTTAAATTTAGTAGTTACTACAGTAATATTAGATAACTTTTTATACCATTTTAATCCTATATTATCATCAATATTAATAATTCTTGTTTTTATTTTATGGTTATAAAAAAATTTCCATTTAGATAATTCATAATTTTTCATATTTTTATGATAATCTAAATGATCTCTTGTTAAATTTGTAAAAATTCCAATAGAAAATATTATATTAGATACTCTAAATTGATCTAATCCATGCGAAGAAACTTCCATAATTACAATATCTGCTTTTTGATCAAGAAATTTTTTTAGTGTATATTGTATATCTATAGCAGAATCAGTAGTATTTTTTGTTTGAATTAAATGATTTTCGAAACCATTTCCTATGGTACTTAAAACAGCAGGTTTATAACCTAATATTTTAAACCACTGCATTAAAAAATGTGTTATACTGGTCTTTCCATTAGTTCCTGTTATTCCAATAACAGGAATTTTTTTACTTGGATGATTATATAATAATCCTGCTAAATATGAAATTTGTTTATTTAAATTAGGTAAATAAATAATAGGTATATTTTTTTTAAGTTTTATTGTATAAGGTAAGAATTTTTCATCAGAATAAGTTAATATTGCAACTACTCCTTTTAATATAGCTTGTTTTATAAAACTTTTACCATCATGTTTATGTCCTTTAATTGCTATAAATAAACAATTTTTACCTTTAATTTTTCTACTATCTAAAACAATTTTATTTATTAAAATATTTTTTATTAAATAATGTTTAATATAATTATTTAATAATTTTTGCAAACTAAATAAAGAAAGACTCAATTATAAATCCTTAGTATAAATAAATTTATTAAACTTATCTCAAAATTGTTATTTTTTATATTTTTTGTGCAATACGTAATATTGCACTTCTAGATCTTGAATTTTTTAAAATTTCATTTTTTTTAGGAAAAATTTTACCAATAATTTTTAATTGCAATTTTTTTTGACAAAAATTATTTATTTGTTTTTCTGTTAAAGGTAATTTACTATTAATTTTATTTTGGTAAGAACTATTTTTTCTCATAAATAATTTTATAATTCTATCTTCTATAGAATGAAAACTAATAATTGATATAATTCCTCCTAATTTTAATAATTTTAATGAAATATTTAATGCTTTTTTTAATTCTTTTATTTCTTGATTTAAAAAAATTCTTATAGCTTGAAAAGATCTTTTTGCTGGATGTTTAAATTTATTTTTTTTATTAATAATAGAACAAATTAAATTTGATAAATCATGTGTACTATTTAGTTTTTTTTTTAAAATATATTTTTTAATATAAAATGCTATTTTTTTATGATATTTTTCTTCACCATATGTTTTCAATATATATGATAATTTTTTCACATTTATATTATTTAATAAATTATAAGCAGTCACTTTTTCATTTTGATTTATACGCATGTCTAATGGTCCATTATACATATAAGAAAAACCTCTTTCAGGATTTTCGAGTTGAAAAGATGAAATACCTAAATCAAATAAAATACCATCTATTTTACCTATTTTATTTTTTAAAAAATATTTTAAATTAGAAAAATTATCATTAATATAAGTAATTCTTTTATCTAAAATTTTATATTTTGATAATGTTTTTATATCACGATCTATAGCATAAATTTTCCCATATTTACTTAATTTAGATAAAATTAATTTTGTATGTCCTCCACAACCATAAGTAGCATCTATATATGTTCCATTATGTTTAATGTTTAAACTTTTAATAGATTCTTTTAATAAAACTGGAATATGAACCATTATATGACATTTAATTAAATTAAATACTGTATAATTAATATATTATATATTATAATATAATAATTTATAATTGAAATATTTTTAATATAAATTAATATTTATTTAAATAATTTGGTTAAATTTTAAAGGTAATATTTATGATAGAATATCCAAATTTTAAAAGTACTACTTTATTAAAAAAAGAAAAAAATTATTATATAAAAAAATACTTTAGAAAAGTATATGGTTGGATGTTTTGTGGTTTATTGTTAACTTCATTTGTTGCTTGGTATGTATCTAATACTATACAAATTACAAATTATTTATTAAATAATAAATATTTTTTATTAAGTATTTGTTTTATACAATTTATATTAGTTTTTACTATTTCTAATTTTATAAATCAATTATCTGGTAAAACACTTACTACTTTATTTATGTTTTATTCTTGTTTAACAGGATTTACAACAGCAGGAATATTTTCTATATATAATCAAAATGCTATTTTTACTGCATTTATGACTACATCTTTAACGTTTTTATCTATGTGTATTTGGGGTTTTATTACTAAAAAAGATTTAAGCCATCTAGGTAGTATAATTATTATGGGAATTATAGGAATATTATTTGCTTCTTTTATAAATTTATGGTTACAGAATAGTTTTGTAGAATCTGTAGTAAATTATCTTGGTGTAATTTTTTTTACATTAATTATAGCTTATGATACTCAAAAACTTAAAAATATTGCAAAAAAAATTAGTTTAAATGAACATGATAAAGATAATTTAAGAAGATACGCTATTTTAGGTGCTCTTATGTTATATTTAGATTTTATTAATTTATTTTTTGTTATATTACGTACTATTAGTAGTAGTGATGATGATAAATAATAATTTTTATAAAAAAATATATTTGAGATTTTTATATAAAAAATTTTTATTAGTATATTAAAACTAACAATTATTATACTTGAGAAAAATATAAATACAAAATATGACACCTATGATAAAACAGTATTTAAAAATTAAAAAAAAATATCCTAGTATTCTTCTATTTTATAGATTAGGAGATTTTTATGAAATGTTTTTTCAAGATGCTGAAAAAGCATCTAAATTATTAAATATTGTATTAACTAAAAGGGGAAAAATATATGGAAAACCCATACCAATGGCAGGTATACCAGTAAATAAAGTTGAAAATTATTTATCTAAATTAGTTAAATTAGGAGAATCAATAGCAATTTGTGAACAAATAGAACAAAAAAATTCATTATATAAAAAAAAAATTTTAGATAGAAAAGTTGTTCGTGTAATTACTCCTGGAACAGTAAGTGATGATATTTTATTAAAAAATTATGTCGATAATTTATTAGCTGCTATTTATTATGATGTAAAATTAGGATTTGGTTATGCAACATTAAATATTAGTTCTGGTGATTTTAGAGTTATAGAAAATCAGGATATTAATATAATTTCTGGAGAATTACAAAGAACAAATCCAACAGAATTATTATATCCAGAAAATTTTCATAATATGAATTTAATAAAAAAAATAAAATTTATTCAATGTAGACCATTATGGGAATTTGATATAGATATATCTCGAAAAAAATTAAATATGCAATTTGGGACTAAAAATTTAAAAGTTTTTGATATGGAAAATTCACTTTTAGCAATTAGAACAGCAGGTTGTTTACTTAAATATGTTCAAGATACTCAAAAAGTATATTTACCCCATATCAATAATATTTTTTTAGAACATCATAATAATGAAATTATTATGGATGAAAATACTCGTAAAAATCTAGAAATTATTAATAGTATTTCTGGTAATAGTAATACTTTAATAAAAGTATTAGATCATACTGTTACTAGTATGGGTAGTCGTTTATTAAAACGTTGGTTAAATAATCCAATCAGAAACATTAAAATTATTAAAAATAGACAAAAAAATATTTCCGTATTACAAAAATATTATTTAAAATTTAAAAAAAATTTATTAAAAATTAATGATATTGAAAGAATTATTGCCCGATTATCATTAAAATCTGCTAAACCAAATGATTTAGTTTCTTTAAGAAAAACATTAATTTATTTACCAAAAATTCATAAAATATTAAAAATTATAAATAATTGTGAAATAAAATTAAAATTTTTAAATTTAGGATTATTTTCTAAATTAAAAAATTTTTTAATAAAATCTATAAAAAAAAATCCTTCAATTTCTTTAAAAGAAGGTAATGTAATAGCTACTGGATATAATTCTTCATTGGATAAACTAAGAAAATTTTCTAAAGATTCTAAAAAATATTTATCTTCTTTAGAAGAAAATGAACGTAATTTATTAAAATTTAAAAAATTAAAAATAGGATTTAATACAATACATGGATATTATATTCAAATTAGTAAAAATTATAAATTAAATATACCAAAGAAATATATTCAGATTCAAACTTTAAAAAATTTTAATAGATATACAATACCTGAATTACAAGAATATCAAAAAAACATCTTGTATTCTAAAGAAAAAATTTTAACTTTAGAAAAAAAATTATATAATAAATTATTTGATTATATAAATCTTTTTTTAAAAAATTTACAACAGTTATCATTATATTTATCAGAATTAGATGTATTATGTAATTTAGCTGAACGTTCTTTAACTTTAAATTATAACTGTCCTATTATTGATGATAAAATAGGAATATCTTTAATTAATTCAAGACATCCTATTGTAGAAAATATTAGTGAATTACCATTTATACCTAATAATATATCTTTAACAAAAAAAAATCATATGTTAATAATAACAGGCCCAAATATGGGGGGAAAAAGTACGTATATGAGGCAAATTGCATTAATTATTTTAATGACTTATATAGGAAGTTATATTCCAGCTGATAAAGCTATTATAGGACCAATAGATAGAATATTTACTAGAATAGGATCAACAGACGATATTTCTTCTGGATTATCTACATTTATGGTAGAAATGATCGAAACAGCTAATATTTTAAGAAACGCAACAAATAAAAGTTTAGTTTTAATGGATGAAATAGGTAGAGGAACATCAACATATGATGGATTAGCAATTGCATGGTCTTGTGCAGAAAATATGGCTAAAAAGATTAAGTCACTTACTTTATTTGCAACTAATTATATTGAACTAACTAATTTAAAAAATACTAATAAATGTATAAAAAATATATATTTTGATGCAGTAGAATTAAATAATTCTATTGTTTTTTTATATAAAATTAAAAATGGTTCAATAAATAAAAATTATGGTTTATTTGTGGCATCTTTAGCAGGAATTCCTAAAGAAGTTATTAATCAAGCAAAAAAAAAAATTAAACAACTAGAACATTATAATATTTTAAACTAATTTTTAATAAATTAAAACATTAAATATAAATTTTCTTATTTTTTTATTAAAATTAATTTAATTAAAGTTTAAAGGATATTTATTTACATGAATTCTTTTGCTAAAGAAATAAAATTGATTAATATTGAAGAAGAATTAAAAAATTCTTATTTAGATTATGCAATGTCAGTTATAGTTGGTAGAGCTTTACCTGATGTAAGAGATGGATTAAAACCGGTACATAGACGTATATTATACGCTATGTATATATTAGGTAATACATGGAATAAATCTTATAAAAAATCGGCTAGAATAGTAGGAGATGTTATAGGTAAATATCATCCTCATGGTGATAATGCAGTATATGATACAATTGTAAGATTAGTACAATCATTTTCATTAAGATATCCATTAATTAAAGGACAAGGAAATTTTGGATCTATTGATGGAGATTCTGCTGCTGCTATGCGTTATACAGAAATTAAAATGTCTAAAATATCACAAGAAATTATTAATGATTTAGAAAAAAATACAGTAAATTATTTATTTAATTATGATGGAACAGAAAAAATTCCTGAAATAATGCCTACAAAAATACCTAATTTATTAATAAATGGATCATCAGGAATAGCTGTAGGTATGACAACTAATATACCTCCACATAATATTACAGAAGTAATTAATGGATGTTTAGCATATATTAATGATAATAAAATTTCTACAAAAGAGTTAATGAATTATATTACAGGTCCAGATTTTCCAACATCAGGTATTATTTATGGTATTAATGGTATTCAAAATGCTTACTCTACAGGTAAAGGTAAAATTTTTCTTAGAGGACGTACAAAAATTATTAAAAATCAAAAAAAAAATTATAAAACTATTATAATTTATGAATTACCTTATCAAGTAAATAAAGCTAAATTAATTAAAAAAATAGCTTTATTAATAAAAGAAAAAAAAATTCATGGTATTAAAACTTTAAGAGATGAATCAGATAAAGATGGAATTAGAATTTTAATTAAAATAAAAAAAGATATTTCAACTAAAATTATTTTAAATAATTTATATACATTAACACCTTTACAAACTACTTTTAGTATAAATATGGTTTCCTTATATAGGGGCGAACCTGTTTTAATGTCTTTAAAAAGTATTATTAAAGCATTTATTTCTCATCGTCGTGAAATAGTAATTAGAAGAACAAATTATCAAATTAGTAAAGACCGTAATAAAGCACATATTTTAGAAGGATTAATAGTTGCATTATTAAATATAGAAGAAATAATAAAAATTATACGTTCTTCTAAAATATCAGAAACAATTAAAAATAAAATTTGTATTAAATCTTGGAAAATACCAGATATATCACAATTATTTTTATTAAAAGAACAAAAAATCTTAAATAGTTATTTAAATAATTCTAATTTAGTTAAATTTAATCAAAGTTATCATTTTAGTAATAATCAAATAAAAGCTATTTTAGATTTAAAATTAAATAAACTAACAACATTAGAACATAAAAAATTATGTATAGAGTATCAAAATTTGATATATAAAATTTCTAAATTATTTAAAATTATTAATGATTATAAATATTTAATGAAAGTAATATATAATGAATTAGTTATGATTAAAAATGAATTTGGAGATAAAAGAAAAACTGAAATTATTCTAAATAAAAATGCACATATTATAGATATAAAAGATTTAATTGTTCATGAAAAAGTTATTATTACTTTATCTTATTATGGATATATTAAATATCATAAAATAAATGAATATCGTTTACAACATAGAGGAGGTAAAGGTAAATTAACTACTAAATTAAAAGAAAATGATTTTATTTATAAAATTTTAGTAGCTGATACTCATGATAATATTTTATGTTTTTCTAGTATAGGTAAAGTATATTGGTTAAAAGTATATAACATTCCTCAATCTAGTAGATTTTCTTTAGGAAAACCAATTATTAATTTAATTACATTACAAAAAAAAGAAAAAATTACTAATTTAATTATAGTAAACAAATATAAAAATACTTCTAATTTAATTATGGTAACCAAAAAAGGAATAGTAAAAAAAACTAATTTACAAAAATTTAGTCGTCCTAGATCTAATGGTATTATAGCAATAAAATTAAAAAATAATGATACTTTAATTAGTACTTCTATTTTAGATATAGAAGATAAAATTATGTTATTTACTTCTAAAGGGAAGGTAGTAAAATTTTGTGAAACAAAATTAAGATCTATGGGAAGAAATACAATAGGAGTAAAAGGAATTAATATTTTAAAACAAAAAAGTGATTTTGTTGTTTCATTAATTATTATAAAAAAATTATCTAGTGATAATATATTTACTATAACAGAAAATGGATATGGCAAATGTACAAATAATAAATTATTTCCTATAAGAAATAGATATACTAAAGGAATTTTATCTATGATAATTAATAAAAGAAATGGCTTATTAGTAGGAGCTTTAAAAGTTAAAAAAAATGATCAAATTGTTATCATAACTAATTTAGGTACATTAATACGTATTAATATATCTGAAATTGGTATTATAGGACGTAATACTCAGGGCGTTACTATAATTAAAACTAAACCTAATGAAACAGTTATAGGATTACAAAAGATTTAAATTTTTATATTTATAAAATATTAAATAAAATTTATTTTTATTTAATATTAAAAAAATTTTTAAATTTATTTATTTTATTTGTTTGTTCCCATGTAAAAATATTTCTTCCAAAATGTCCATATGATGCAGTTTTTTTATATATAGGTTTTAAAAGATTTAACATTTTAATTAAATTAAAAGGTCTTAAATCAAAATTTTCTTTAATAAATAACATAATATTTTTATCAGAAACTTTACTAGTACCAAAAGTATTTACCATAATAGAAATTGGTTTAGCAATACCAATAATATATGCTATTTGTATTTCACAATGTGAAGCTAATTTAGATGCAACTATATTTTTTGCTAAATAACGTGCTACATACGCTGCAGATCTATCTATTTTAGATGGATCTTTACCTGAAAAAGATCCTCCACCATGTCTAGCCATACCTCCATAAGTATCAACAATAATTTTTCTCCCTGTTAAACCACAATCTCCAAATGGTCCTCCTATTAAAAAACGACCACAAGGATTAATAAAAAATTTAGTTTGTTTATTAATCCATTTTTTTGGTAAAACTGGTTTAATAATTTCTTCCATAATAGCTTCTTCTAATTTTTTAGAAGATATTTCTTTAGAAATTTGCGTAGATAAAACAACTGAATCTATATTTATAATTTTATTATTTTTATATTTAAATGTAATTTGACTTTTTGCATCTGGTTCTAACCATGATAGAATTTTTTTCTTCCTAATTTGTGCTTGTTGATACATTAATTTATGTGCATAAAGAATAGGAGCTGGCATAAAAACATTAGTTTCATTATTAGCATATCCAAATACTAACCCTTGATCTCCAGCTCCTTGATTATACTCATTTAAATGAGATGTTATACCATTATTAATATCTTCTGATTGTTTACTAATAATATTTAATATTGTACATGTATCAGCATTAAATTTATTAATAGAATTATTATATCCAATTTCTTTTATAGTTTTTCTTACTATTTTTTCAATATTAATATTAGCTGTAGTAGTTATTTCACCTCCAATTAATACCATATTATTTTTAATATATGTTTCACATGCTACACGTGCATAAATATCTTGTTTAAGAATATTATCTAATATTGCATCAGAAATTTGATCTGCAATTTTATCAGGATGTCCTTCTGATACAGATTCTGAAGTAAATAAATATTCTGTCATTAATCTTATATCCTATAAATATATTTAATTATTTTAGTATATATTTTTTTTAAAATAAATATATATAAAATTAAAATTTTTAATTAATTAAAAATTTTAAAATTATAATGAATAGATTTTAAAACATTTTACGTATATATTTCTTTATATAAAGAATTTTTTATAAAATATTTTAAATTTAGGAATTATATATATTATGACTTCTAGAAAAGATATAGTTAATGCTATTAGATTTTTAAGTATAGATTCTATAGAAAATGCTAATTCAGGACATCCTGGAGCTCCTATGGGTATGGCAGATATAGCTGAAGTACTTTGGCGTAAATTTCTAAATCATAATCCTAATAATCCTCTATGGATAAATCGAGATAGATTTATACTATCTAATGGACATTGTGTAATGTTACTTTATAGTTTATTACATTTAACTGGATACGATTTATCTATTGATGATTTAAAAAATTTTCGTACATTATATTCTAAAACTCCTGGACATCCTGAATTTGGATGTACTCCTGGAATTGAAGCAAGTACAGGTCCTTTAGGACAAGGATTAGCAAATGCTGTAGGAATAGCAATTGCGGAAAAAACATTATCTGCACAATTTAATAGACCAAATTATAATATTATTAATCATTATACTTATGTATTTGTTGGTGATGGATGTTTAATGGAAGGTATTTCTCATGAAGTTTGTTCTCTAGCTGGTACATTAAAATTAAAAAAATTAATAGTATTATATGATAATAATAAAATATCTATAGATGGTAATATTAAAGGATGGTTTAATGATAATACACATCAAAGATTTGAATCTTATGGTTGGAATGTTATATCTAATATAGATGGACATGATTATAAAAGTATAGAAAAAGCTATTAAATTAGCTAAATCAGATATAAATAATAAACCATCATTATTAATTTGTAACACAATTATTGCTTTTGGTTCTCCTAATAAATCAAATAAAAATATTTCACATGGATCACCATTAGGTGAAAAAGAAATTTTACTAACAAGAAAATTTTTAAAATGGGATTATAAACCTTTTTATATTCCTTCACATATTTATAAAGCATGGAATGCTAAACAAATAGGTTATATAAAAGAAAAAAGATGGAAAAAAATATATAAACAATATTGTTCGAAATTTCCAATATTAGCAAAAGAATTTGAAAGAAGAATAAATAAAATTTTACCTAATAATTGGAATGAAAAAGTCAATAAATATATTTTACAATTAAATAATAATTTTTTATCTCTCTCAACAAGAGAAGCATCACAACATATTTTACAAAAATATTCGGTATTATTACCAGAATTATTAGGTGGTTCTGCAGATTTATCTAGTAGTAATTTAACTATTGTAAATAATTCTAAACCAATTAATAAATTTAGAGATGGTAATTATATTCATTATGGAGTAAGAGAATTTGGTATGACTGCGATATCTAATGGAATTTCATTATATAATGGATTTATTACTTATACATCTACTTTTTTAGTTTTTTCAGATTATTGTCGTAATGCCATAAGAATGGCTGCATTAATGAAAATTAGAAATATAATGATTTATACTCATGATTCTATAGGATTAGGAGAAGATGGACCAACACATCAACCAATAGAACAATTATCTAGTTTAAGATTAATACCAAATACAAATATTTGGCGCCCATGTGATAAAGTTGAAACAGCTATTGCTTGGAAAGTAGGTATAGATAATATAAAAAAACCAACTATTTTAATTTTATCAAGACAAATATTACCCATGCAAAGTAGAAAAAATAAAACTATATCATATATAGCCAATGGAGGATATATTTTACAAGATTGTAAGGATAAAAATCCTCAAATTATATTAATAGCTACTGGTTCAGAAGTACATTTAGCTATACAAGTATATAAAAAATTATCTAATTTAAAATATAAAGTTAGAGTTGTATCTATGCCTTCTACCGATATTTTTGATCAACAAAGTAAAAAATATCAAAATTATGTATTACCTAATAATATAAAATATAAAATAGCTATTGAAGCAGGATCTACAGATTTTTGGTATAAATATGTAGGATCAAATGGTAGAGTTATTGGTATCAATACTTTTGGATATTCTGCTGATGGAAAAAAATTATTTAATAAATTTGGATTTACTGTTGAAAAAATTTTTTTAAAAATTAAAAAAATTTTAAAATTATATAATGAATAAATTTAAAATGAAATAAGGATAAAATTTATGTTAAATATTTTAAATGTAAATATTAAAAATAAAATAATATTAATTAGATCTGATTTAAATGTACCAATAGATTCAAAAGGAAATATAATATCTGATATTAGAATTAAATTATCATTACCTACTATTAGGTATGCATTAAATCAAAATTGTAAAATTATTATATCATCTCATTTAGGAAATCCTGTTGAAGGACAATATAATCATTTATTATCTCTTAAAAAAATAAGTATATATTTAAGTAAAATTTTAAATTATAAAGTTATTTTAAAAAAAAATTATTTGGATGGTATAAAATTTAAAAATGATGAAATTATTCTTTTAGAAAATGTTCGCTTTAATATTGGTGAAAAAAGTAATAATGATATTTTATCTCAAAAATATGCATCTTTATGTGATATATTTGTTATGGATGCATTTGCAACTGCTCATCGTATTCATTCTTCTACTTATGGGATAATTAAATACGCTAAAAAATCTTGTGCTGGTTTATTATTAATAAATGAAATAAAAAATTTAAAAAAATTTTTAAAAAATCCTTTAAAACCAATAATTTCTATTATTGGTGGATCTAAAATATCAACTAAATTTAGAATTTTAAAAAAATTATCTAAAATATCAGATACAGTTATTGTAGGAGGTGGTATAGCTAATACATTAATTTCATTAAATCATAATATTGGTAAATCTTTATATGAACCTAATGCAATTTTATTAGCTAAAGAAATAATGGAAAAATATAAAAATATAATTATCCCAGTTGATTCTATTGTTAGTACAAATATGACAAATAATTCTTTAATAAAAATTAGAGAAATTAATAATATTAGAAAAAATGAAAAAATTCTTGATATAGGAAAAAAAACTATAAATATAATTCAAAATAAAATTAAAAAAGCTAGAACTATTTTATGGAATGGTCCAGTAGGTGTATTTGAGATAAAAAATTTTAGAAAAGGTACTGAAAGTATTATTAATGCTATTATTAATAGTAATTCTTTTTCTATTGTAGGTGGTGGAGATACTTTAGCTGCGTTAGAATTATTTAATGTTTTTGATAAAATTTCTTATATTTCTACAGGTGGAGGATCTTTTTTAAAATATATTGAAAATAATCAATTACCTGTTACTTCTTTATTAGAAAATATTTCATAACATATTAATATTATAGTTAAAATTATAAAATTTTATTAGAAAATTATAAAATATAAAGTATATATTATGTCTAAAATTTTAAATTATGTAAAACCTGGTGTAGTTGTTGGTTATGATGTACAAACTATATTTAAAATAGCTAAAGAAAATAATTTTGCTATACCAGCTATTAACTGTATAGGTACTGATTCTATTAATACTGTTTTAGAAACTGCAGTAAAAATGAAATCTCCAGTAATTATTCAATTTTCAAATACAGGATCTACTTTTATTGCTGGGAAAAAATTACAAATTATTAATCCTAGATTAGCTTCAGTAGTAGGTGCGATTTCTGGAGCTAAACATGTTCATAACATTGCTAAACATTATGGAATACCAGTAATTTTACATACTGATCATTGTCCTAAAAATAAGTTATTTTGGATTAATGATCTATTAGATGAAAATGAAAAATATTATTTAAGACATAAAAAATCTTTATTTTCATCACATATGATAGATTTATCAAAAGAATCAATTGAAAATAATATTAAAATATGTAGTTCTTACTTTAAAAGAATGTCAAAAATGAAAATGACATTAGAAATTGAATTAGGATGTACAGGAGGAGAAGAAGATGGTATTGATAATAGTCATTTAAATAGAAGATTATTATATACAGATCCTTATGATGTAAATTATGCATATGAAAAATTAAAATTAATTAGTTCACAATTTATTATTGCTGCTTCTTTTGGTAACGTACATGGAGTATATAAAACAGGTAACGTTCAACTATTACCTAAAATTTTAAAAAACTCACAGAAATTTATTAGTAATAAACATCATCTTAACAAAAACCCTATAAATTTTGTATTCCATGGAGGTTCTGGATCTTCAATAAAAGAAATTAGAGAATCTATTAAATATGGTGTTGTTAAAATGAATATTGATACAGATACTCAATGGGCAACATGGAAAGGTGTATTAAATTTTTATAAAAAAAATAAACTTTATTTACAAAAACAATTAGGTAATCCTGAAGGTTTAAACAAACCTAATAAAAAATACTATGATCCAAGATCATGGATTAGAGCATCACAAATTTCTATGAAAAAACGATTAGAAAGAACATTTAAAGAGTTAAATGCAATTAATATATTATAAAAAATAAATTGTTTAATTTATAAAAAAAAATACAAATTATTTTATACAATGGATTATTAAAATATGAATAAATTTACTAGTGTATTAGATTTTATAAAAATCTGGATATTTAAAAATAAAATTTTTATTTTATATCAATGTGAACATTTTATTTTAGCAGGTATGATTTTATTTTTTGGATTATGGGGTGTTAAATTCGGTACGAAAACTATTAGAAATGTATTTACTATAAGAAATATAGATCCAATTACTACTGGATTTCTTACAAATATTTTTAAATATAGTTTAATTATTTTTGTTTTAGTTAGTGCTTTAAGTAGTATTGGATTACAAACATCATCACTTTTTGCCGCATTCGGAACTATAGGACTAGTAATCGGTTTAGCATGGCAAAGTGCATTAGCAAATTTAGCGTCAGGATTATTAATTATTACTTTTCGTATTTTTAAAGTAGGAGATTATATTAACATAGGTAATGTTACTGGTAAAATTACTAATGTCGAAATTTTTTGTACTCTTTTTAAAACATTTGATGGAAGTATTATATCAGTCCCTAATGGTAAAATTTTAACAGAAAATATAGTAAATTTTTCTAAATCAAGTGAATATCGAAATAAAATTACTTTAAGTCTTTCAAGAGAATTAATACAAAATGATATAAATACAATTAAAAAGATTTTATTAGATACTATATCATTAAATGATAAAATAATAAAAAATTCTATTGTTAATGTTGTTATAGATGGCATTACTAATAGTTCTATTAATTTAAGTGTTTTTTTTTGGATGCATGATTTTATGAATAAAAAAGAGATATGTTCAGATTTAATAAATATTATTAAAAATAATTTAGAATTATATAATAAATCTTGTGTTCTATGGATTAATAACGACTAATATCTCTTATATTTTTATTCTAAAATCCTAAATATACGGTGCGAACGGGAGTTGAACCCGCGACCCTCGGCGTGACAAGCCGATATTCTAACCAACTGAACTATCGCACCATGTTTAACATTATAATATAATATAATATTATTATCAATATTTTTTTTATTTCCACAAAATAAAACCACATTTCTTTTTAATTAAATTTAATTTTAATTTATGTAGTTTTAATTCTTTATGAGAAGCTTTTATAATAATTAATGATTTTTTTGTTTTGAAAAAATTATTTAATTTATTATTAGTATTGTTATTTTTATTTAATAAATCTAATTTAAATTGACTTTGTTTGGAAGTCATATATAAAAAAACATGTGCTAATAATTTTGCATCTATTAAAGCACCATGTAGATTACGCATGCTTTTATCTATATTAAATCTTGAACATAAAGAATTTAATGAATTTCTTTTTCCAGGAAAAAGATTTCTAGCTATTTTTAAAGTATCTTTAATTATACAAATATCTTCAATTTTAGGTAAATTATTTTTTAATAATGATAATTCATAATTTAAAAAATCAATATCAAATTGTGCATTATGAATAATTAATTCTGATCCTTTAATGTAATTTATAAAATCATGTACTATATCAGCAAAAATTGGTTTTTTAAACAAAAATTTATTAGAAATACCATGAATATCAAATGCTTCTTTACTAATTATTTGTTGTGGATTTATATATTGATGAAAATAATTTTTTGTAATATTACGATTAATTATTTCTATCATTCCTATTTCTATAATACGATGTCCTAAATAATATGGAGGTAATGTATTCATTCCTGTAGTTTCTGTATCTAAAACTACTTGACGTATATTTAATTTTTTCATATTTGTTATATAAATAATATAAATTTTTTAAAAAAAATATGTATAAAAATATAAAAATTTTTACAGATGGTTCATGTATATATAATCCAGGTCCAGGAGGATGCGCTGCTATTTTACAATATCATAAATATGAAAAAATTGTAACTAATAGTTTTTTTTTAACAACTAATAATAGAATGGAATTAATGGCTTCTATTATTGCATTAGAATCTTTAAAAGAAAATTGTAATATTATAATTACTACTGATAGTAATTATTTAAAAGAAGGAATTACAACATGGATATATAACTGGAAAAAAACTAATTGGAAACGTAATAATAAAAAAAAAGTTAAAAATATTGATTTATGGAAAAGATTAGAATTATCTTTAGTTAACCATAATGTTGTGTGGAAATGGATAAAAAGTCATTCATCCCATTATTTAAATGAAAAATGTGATAAATTAGCTAGAATTTCAGCTAATAATCCTATAAATAAAGATTTAGGATACATAAATAAATAAAAATTTAAATATTTTTAATATTTATCTATAAAAATATAAAAAATAGTTGTTATTTTAATATAACTTCTTTAAGTTAAAATTAACAAATTCATTTTTAAATTAAATTTATGTTTGAAATTTAAATATTTTTATAAAGGTATTTAGTATGTTAGATCACAATCGTTTACGTATAGCTATACAAAAATCTGGTCGTTTAAGTAATGAAACTAGTAAACTTTTAAAAAGTTGTGGTCTTAAAGTTAATTTAAAACAACAACGATTAATATCTTTTGTAAAAAATATGCCAATAGATATTTTGAGAGTACGAGATGATGATATTCCTGGTTTAATTATGGAAGGAGTTGTAGATTTAGGTATTATAGGAAAAAATGTTTTAGAAGAAGAAGTGTTAAATAGATTATCTAAAGGTTATAATGCAAAATATATAATATTACGTAAATTAGATTTTGGTTTATGTAGATTATCTATAGCAATACCTATAAATAAAGATTATTTAGGATTGAATTCTTTACAAAATACTTGTATTGCAACATCTTATCCTAATTTATTAAAAAAATATCTTGATCAATATAATATTAAATTTAAATCTTGTATGTTAAATGGTTCAGTAGAATTAGCACCAAGAGTAGGTTTATCTGATGCTATTTGTGATTTAGTCTCTACAGGAGCAACATTAGAAGCTAATGGTATTAAAGAAGTAGAAGTTATATATAATTCCCAAGCATGTTTAGTACAACGTTATGATAAAATTTCAATTTTCAAACAAACAATCATAAATAAATTATTAAAAAGAATTAAGGGAGTTATACAAGCAAAAGTATCAAAATATATTACTTTACATATTTCAAGTAAAAAGTTAAAACAAGTTTTTACATTATTACCATATATACATAGTCCTACTATTTTACCTTTAATAGGAGAAACAGAAAAAGTTTCATTACATATAGTTTGTAACGAGATATTATTTTGGGAAAGAATAGAAAAATTAAAATTATTAGGAGCTAGTTCTATTTTAGTTTTACCTATTGAAAAAATTATGGAGTAATAATAATGAATATTATAAATAATATTATTTATTGGAATAATTGTAATAAAGATCATAAAAAAAAAATTTTATCTAGACCAATATTTTTAACGGACAAAATTATTAAAAATAGTGTAAAAAATATTTTAAAAAATGTTAAAAAAAATGGTGATAGTTCTTTAAAAAAATATAGTTTGTTATTTGATAAAATAAACATTGATAATTTACAAATTAGTAAAGAAAAAATATCTAATTCACAGTTTAATATAAACTGTGATATCAAAAATGCTATAAAAAATGCATATAGTAATATTTATAAATTTCATAAATCTCAAATTATAAAAAAAAAAATTATTGAAATAATTCCAGGAATATTTTGTAGTCAAATATTTCGTCCTATATCTAAAATAGGATTGTATATTCCTGGAGGAACATCTTCTTTATTTTCTACAGTATTAATGTTAGGTATTCCTGCACAAATAGCATTATGTCCAAATATTATTTTATGTTCCCCAGCTCCAATTTCTAATGAAATTTTATTTGCTGCTAACTTATGTAACATAAAAAATATATTTCAAATAGGAGGTGCTCATGCTATAGCAGCTATGGCTTTTGGTACAAAATCTATTAATAAAGTAGATAAAATTTTTGGTCCTGGAAATGTTTATGTTACAGAAGCAAAAAGACAAATTAATAATATTTTATCAAGTAAAACTTCTATAGATATGCCTGCTGGGCCGTCAGAATTAATGATTATTGCAGATGAATTATCAAATTATGAATTTATTATATCAGATTTATTATCACAAGCAGAGCATGGTTCTGATTCACAAGTATTTTTAATAACTACTGAAGAAAAAATTGCTAAATTAGTTCAAAAAAATATTTCTAAACAATTAGAAAAATTACCTAAAAAAAATATTATATTAAAATCTCTTAATAATAGTCATATTATAGTAGTAGATAATATTGATGAATGTATTAATATAGCAAATATGTATGCACCTGAACATTTAATTATTCAATGTAAAAATTATAAATATATTTTATCTAATATTAATAATGCAGGTTCTATTTTTTTAGGTAATTGGACTCCTGAATCAGTAGGAGATTATGCTTCTGGAACTAATCATGTTTTACCAACTTATGGCTATGCTTCTACTTATTCTTGCTTAAGTATTTCTGATTTTCAAAAAAAAATATATGTACAGAAACTAACACAGAATGGTTTATTAAATATTTCTTCTACAGTAGAAATTATGGCAAAAACAGAAAAATTATTAGGTCATAGTAATTCTATAACAATAAGAAAAAAATTTATAAATAAACAAAAACAAAAAATTAAAAATATTAATAAAATGATAAAAAAAAATATTCTAAATTTAATTCCATATCAATCAGCAAGATTATTATATAAGGAGAATATTAATAATAAAATTTTATTAAATGCGAATGAATCACCTATTATTTCATTATTTTCTACTAATAAAATATTAAATAGATATCCTGAACAACAACCCAAAACATTACTTAATGCTTATAGTAAATATACTAATTTAAATAATGAAAATATTTTAATTACTAGGGGTGCAGATGAAGGTATTGATATAGTTATGAGAACATTTTGTAATCAAAAAGACGATCAAATTTTATTTTGTTCTCCAACATATGATATGTATCGTGTTACAGCTAATATATTAAATATTAAATATTTAATTATTTCTAGTAAAAAAAATACTTGGGAAATAGATTTTGAAAATATTCAAAAAAATCTTAGTAATATTAAAATTATTTATTTTTGTAATCCTAACAATCCTACAGGAAATATTTTTGATAAAAATAAAATAATAAAATTATTTAAATTAATAAAAAATAAAATAATAATTGTTATTGATGAAGCATATATTGAATTTTGTATAGATCAAACTATGATTAATTTAATTAATAAATATGAAAATTTAATTATATTAAGAACTTTATCAAAAGCATTTGGATTAGCAGGTTTACGTTGTGGTTTTATTTTAACAAATAAATACATAATAAAAATATTATGTAAAGTTATAGCTCCATATCCTATATCTATACCAGTTTTAGATATAGCATTACAATCTTTAAATAAAAAAAATTTAATTATTATGAAAAATAATGTTAATAAAATAATACATAATAAAAAATGGTTAATAAATAAATTAAATAATTTAAAATTTATAAAATATATTTTTAAAAGTAAAACTAATTTTATATTAGTAAAATTTTATGATTCAAATATTATTTTTAATACTTTAAATAAAAATAATATAATTGTAAGAGATCAAAACCATGAAAAATTATTAAAAAATTGTTTAAGAATTACAATAGGAACATTTGATGAATGTAAAAAAATATTTTTTACATTACAAAAATATCTTAATTAATTTTATAAGAAAACATTTATGTTAAAAAAAATACTTTTTATAGATAGGGATGGTACTTTAATATCTGAACCTAAAAATAATTATCAAATTGATCATATTAGTAAATTATTTTTTGAAAAAAATGTTATTTTTACTTTATTAGAATTAAAAAAACTTTCTTATTCATTTGTTATGATAACAAATCAAGATGGTTTAGGTACAAAAAAATTTCCTTATGAATCTTTTAAAATTCCTCATAATTTTATGCTTAATATATTCAAATCACAAAATATTAAATTTGAAAATATTTTTATTTGTCCACATTTTTCTTATGAAGAATGTATGTGTAGAAAACCTAATATAACAATGTTAAAACAATATATAAATAATTCTTTAGATAAACAGAATAGTTATGTTATAGGAGATCGATTAACTGATATACAATTAGCTAATAATATTGGTATTAAAGGCATTTTATATAATAAAAAAACTTGTCATTGGTTAGATATTTTAGAGAAATTAACACCAGTAAAAAGATATGCTATAATAAGAAAAATAACAAAAGAAACAATAATATATATAGAATTATTTTTAGATAAAATTGGTAAAAGTAAAATTAATACTGGAATTAATTTTTTAAATCATATGATAGAACAAATAGCTATACATGGGGGTTTTATTTTAAATATTGATAGTAAAGGAGATTTATTTATTGATGATCATCATACAATAGAAGATATTGCAATTACTTTAGGGAAGGCATTTTCTAAAGCTATTGGTAATAAAAAAGGTATTAATAGATTTGGTTTTTTATTACCAATGGATGAATCATTAGCTCAATGTTCTTTAGATTTATCTGGAAGACCATATTTACAATATGATGTTCAATTTAAATATCAAAAAATTGGAGATTTGAGTACTGAAATGGTTAAACATTTTTTTTATTCTTTATCATATTCTATGTCATGTAATATATATTTAAAAGTAACTGGAGAAAATGATCATCATAAAATTGAAAGTTTATTTAAAGCATTTGCTTGTTCATTAAAACAGGCAATAAAAATTGAACATAATATTATTCCTAGTACAAAAGGAGTATTAGTTTGAAAATTATTATTATAGATACATCTTGTGGTAATTTTTTTTCCTTAAAATCTACTATAAAAAAGATAGGATTTAATTCAAAAATTACAAATAATAAAAATTTAATTTTAAATGCTAATAAAATTTTTTTACCTGGGGTAGGTTCTGCTAAATCTATAATAAAAAAATTAAAAAAAGATAATTTAATCACATTACTACAAAATTGTAAAATAGATATTTTAGGAATATGTTTAGGAATGCAAATATTAGGTAAATATAGTGAAGAAAATGGAGGTGTTTCAACTTTAGGAGTTATGAATTATTCTGTGAATTTAATAAATAATAAATATACACCAGTTCCACATATGGGATGGAATAAAGTTAATAGTATTATTAAATCACCATTATTTAACAATCTTGATCAAAATTCTTATTTTTATTTTTCACATAGTTATAATATATGTGTAAATAATTATACAATAGCGACTACTACTTATGAAAATATTTTTAGTTCTGTTGTTCAAAAAAAAAATTTTTTTGGTGTACAATTTCATCCCGAAAAATCAGGAATTAATGGTATTCAATTAATTAAAAATTTTTTAAAAATGTGAAATAATAAATATGATTATTCCAGCAATTGATTTAATAAAAGGTAAAGTAGTTAGATTACATCAAGGTAAATTTAATTTAAAACGTGAATATATATATGATCCTTTATCTTATATAAAGAAATGCATTAAAGAAAATGCTAAAAAAATTCATCTTATAGATTTAGATGGTGCAAAAAATCCTAATAAAAAACAATTAATTTTATTAAAAAAAATTTTTAAATATAATTTACCTTCAATACAAATTGGGGGGGGTATAAGATCTAATAAAGATATAGATTTTATTTTTAATTTAATTCCTAATTCTCAAATTATATTAGGTTCTATCATAATACAAAATTTTGAATATATAAAACAATTATTAAAAAAATATAATCCATTATCTATTATTTTAGCTTTAGATATAAAATATGATAAAAATAATAATAAAATTATTTTTATTAATGGATGGCAAAATAAAAGTAATATAATTTTTGAAGATATTATAGAAAAATTTTTACATTTAGGTTTTAAAAATATTTTATGTACTGATATTTCTAAAGATGGAACTTTTTTAGGACCAAATATAAGTTTATATAATGAAATTATAAAAAAATATCCTGAAATATTTTTACAAGCATCAGGAGGTATTTCATCTTTAAAGGATATTATCAATTTAAAAAAAATTGGAGTAAAAGATGTTATTATAGGGAGAGCATTTTTAGAAAAAAAATTTACTATTCAAGAGGCTAATTTATGTTGGCAAAAAGAATAATACCCTGCCTAGATGTAAAAAATAATATGGTAGTAAAGGGAAAACAATTTAAACATCATTATGTTATAGGTGATATTTTATCTTTAGCTCAAAGATATGATCAAGATGGAGCTGATGAATTAGTTTTTTATGATATTACTGCTTCAATAAATAAAAAATTAGTAAATAAAAAATGGATATCAGAAATTTCTAAAAATATTAGTATTCCAATGTGTGTAGCTGGGGGTATTAAATCTATTAATGATGCTGCTTCAATATTATCTTTAGGAGCTGAAAAAATATCTATTAATACTCCTGCATTAAATAATCCTATTTTAATAAAAAAACTATCACAATATTTTGGTAAACAATGTATTGTTGTAGGTATAGATTCTTGGTATAACATGAAAACTAAAAAATATTATGTTTATAAATATACTGGTAATCAAAAAAATATTCAAATAACTAATTGGGAAACATCAGAATGGGTAAAATATGTTCAAGAGTTAGGAGCTGGTGAAATAGTTTTAAATATGATGAATCAAGATGGATTATGTAATGGTTATGATTTAAAACAATTAAAAAAAATTCGTAAAATTTGTAAAATACCTTTAATTGCATCTGGTGGGGCAGGTTCTATGAAGGATTTTTATAATGTTTTTCATGAAAAAATAAATATAGATGGTGCTTTAGCTGCATCAGTATTTCATAAAAAAATTATTAATATTAAAAAATTAAAAAATTTTTTAAATAAAAAAAATATTGAGGTAAGAATATGTTAAATTTAGTAAATAATTTAGATTGGATTAAAACAAATGGATTAATTCCAACTATTATACAACATAAAATTTCTGGACAGATACTTATGCATGCTTATATGAATAAAGAATCTTTAATTACTACTTTAAAAACTAAAAAAGTTACTTTTTTTTCTAGAACTAGAAATAAAATATGGACTAAGGGTGAAACTACAGGAAATTTTTTATATGTTAAAAAAATTACAACTGATTGTGATAAAGACACAATTCTTATATTGGTTATTCCAATAAATTATACATGTCATTTAGACAAATATAGTTGTTTTAAAACAAAAATAATACCTGATTTTACTTTTTTATATTTATTAGAAAAAATTTTAGATAAAAAAAAATATTCTTCTACAGAATCTTCATATACTTATAAATTATACAAAAGTGGTATAAAAAGAATATCACAAAAAGTAGGAGAAGAAGCTATAGAAACTATTATAGCTGCAAATGATAATAATAAAAAAGAAACTATACAAGAAACAGCAGATTTAATTTATCATTTAATAATTTTATTAAAAATAAAAAATATTAATTTAAAAGATATTATTAGAATATTAAAAATTAGAAATTCTTAATTTATAGAAAAAAATTTACTGATTTAGATAATATTCTATAAACAAACAATTAAAAATTAAAATTTTAAAATTCTTAAATAAAAGTTTATATAATTATATTTATAAAATATATCTACTAATATCTTCATTAATAATGAGTGAATCGAGATGTTTACTAACATAATTTTCATCAATAATAATTGATTTATTATTATATTCATTAGCATTATATGAAATATCTGACATTAAATATTCAAGTACAGTATGTAATCTTCTAGCTCCTATATTTTCTGTTGTTTCATTAACTTTCCAAGCAGATTCTGCTATTTTTTTAATACCATTTTTAGTAAAAACAATATCTACTTTTTCTGTAGCTAATAAAGCTTTATATTGAACTGTTATAGATGCATTAGGCTCTATAAGAATTCTTTCAAAATCACTACTAGTTAGTGCTTTTAATTCTACTCTAATAGGTAATCTACCTTGTAATTCAGGAATTAAGTCAGAAGGTTTAGATATTTGAAATGATCCTGAAGCAATAAATAAGATATGATCTGTTTTAACCATCCCATGTTTTGTAGAAACTGTACATCCCTCTACTAAAGGTAATAAATCTCTTTGTACTCCTTCTCTAGAAATATCTGATGATACATTATTACTTCTTCGACAGATTTTATCAATTTCATCTAAAAAAACTATTCCATTTTGTTCTACTGCTTCTATAGCTTTTTGTTTAATATCTTCATTATTAACTAATTTATTAGCTTCTTCTTCTATTAATAATTTAATTGCATCTTTAATTTTTAATTTACGTTTTTTTTGTTTATTACTTCCTAAATTTTGAAATAAAGATTGTAATTGACTAGTCATTTCTTCCATTCCTGGGGGAGCCATAATTTCAATACCCATAGGAGTACTAGATAAATTAATTTCAATTTCTTGATTATTAAGTAACCCATTTTGTAATTTATCTTTTAGTTTTTTACGAATAGATTCAAGATTATCATTTTGATCCCAATTATTTTTATTAGGTATTAATACATTAAGTATTCTTTCTTCTGCCATTTGTTTTGCTCTATAACAATTTTTGTTAAAAGCTTTTATTCTTATCATTTTAATAGCAACATCAGTTAAATCACGAATGATAGAATCAACTTCTTTTCCTACATAACCAATTTCAGTAAATTTAGTTGCTTCTACCTTAATAAAAGGTGCATTAGCTAATTTTGCTAATCTACGTGCTATTTCTGTTTTACCTACTCCTGTAGGTCCTATCATTAATATATTTTTAGGTGTTACTTCTACTCTTAAATTTTCATCTAGTTGCATACGACGCCAACGATTTCTTAAAGCTATCGCTACTGCTTTTTTTGCACTTTTTTGTCCAATAATAAATTTATTTAATTCATTTACAATTTCTTTAGGAGTCATTTCAGACATAGTAAGAGTTTTCCTCATGATTATTTATTTAGATGGTAATTCTTCAATAGTAAAATTATGATTAGTATATATACAGATATCTCCGGCTATTTTTAAAGATTTTTTTACTATTTCATATGCACTTAAATTTGTATTTTCAAATAAAGCACGAGCAGAAGCTTGTGCATATGGTCCCCCAGAACCAATAGTTACTATATTATTTTCAGGTTGTATAACATCACCACTACCTGTAATAATTAAAGAAGTAATTTTATCTGCTATTACTAATAATGCTTCTAATTTACGTAAAATACGATCTGTTCTCCAGTCTTTTGCTAATTCAACTGCAGATTTAATTAAATTTCCTTGATATATTTCTAACTTTTGTTCAAATAATTCAAAAAGAGTAAAAGCATCTGCAGTACCACCTGCAAAACCAGCAATTACTGTATCATTATATAACTTACGAATTTTTTTTACATTTCCTTTCATTATAATATGACCTAAGGTTGCTTGTCCATCACCACCAATAACTACATTATCATTTCTCCTTACACTAACTATTGTTGTCATGAGTTTATTCCTTATTATAATTATTATTTATTTTATGTAAAAAAATAATAATTATATTTTTAATATATCAATTTTTTAAAATATTAATTAATTAAATAAAAAAATTTAACATTCTATTTTACAGAAAAATATATTATAATTAAATAAGACTGGTTTTAAATTTTACTTAAACAGTAAAATTATAACATAATTTTTATTTTAAACAATAAATTTATATTTAATTAATATTAATATGCAAAATAATATTTTAATAATTGATACATCTACTGAATATTGTTTAATTTCATTAAAAATGAATAATATTATTTATAATAAAATTCAATATTCTCCTTGTTCTCATATAAAATATATAATAAAATTACTGAACAATCTTTTAAAAGAGAATAATATTACTCTATCTCAATTAAATTTATTAGGTTATAATTTAGGTCCAGGAAACTTTACTAGTTTAAGAATAGGTATAGCAGTCATAGAAAGTATTTCTTATATTTTTAATACTCCTAAGATAGGAGTATCACATTTAATGATTTTAGCTGAACAATCTTGGAAAATAACTAACATTAGAAATGTTATATCTATAATAAAATGTAATAAAAATTTATTATATTTTTCTATATATAAGAGAAATTATAAAGGTTTATGGATAGGAAAAAAAAGTGAATGTTTATTAAATTATAATGATTGTTTAAAAAAAATTATTTTATTACAAGGAAAATTTGCATTAATTTCTAACATAGATTCACATATTAAAAATAATATTCAAAAAAATTTAAATAAAAATTTACAAATTATTTTCCTAAAAAAGAAAATATCTTCTTCAGAAGATATTATTACTATTATAAGTAATTTTATTTTAAATAAAAAAAAAATAAAAAAATATTATAAAATAAACTATATAAAAAATTTATTTTATTAAAATAAATAATTTTTTATATTATTTTATTTACTATTTTTTTTTTAATATCTTTTTTTGTTTTAGGTAATTTTATATTTAGTTCTAGTGTTGATATATTTTTTTTTTTTTCATCCATTTCTATATTAATCATTTTTGAATTTATTTTTGTATATTTAGAAATTACTTTTAATATTTCTTTTTTTAATTTTGTTATATAACAAGGATATATATAACCTTTTTTTGATTCTTCAGATATAATAATCTGTAATCTTTTTTTAGCAATATTAGCAGTTTTTTTCTTTTTTGATAAAAAAAAATTAATAATATTCATATTATCTCCAAAATAAACGTTGCAAAAAATTCTTTTGTTTTTTTTTAATAAAACGTAAAGGAATTTTAGTTCCTAATAAACGTTTAACTGTATCATCATATGCTAAAGAAGCATTAGAATTTTCATGTAAAATAATACTTTTACCTTGATTTGATGCTCTTAATACTAAAGGATCTTCTGGAATAACACCTATTATTTTAATGCCTAAAATTTCAACAATATCATCAATACTTAACATATCTCCACAATCAACTCTAATAGGATTATAACGTGTAAGTAATAAATATTCTTTAATAGGTTCTTCTCCATTTTTTGCTCTTCTAGACTGTGATGAAATTATACCTAAAATTCTATCAGAATCTCTAATAGAAGAAATTTCAGGATTAGTGGTAATAATAGCTTCATCTGCAAAATATAACGCAGTTAATGCACCTGTTTCAATTCCAGCTGGGGAATCACATATTATAAAATCAAAATTCATAGTATTTAAATTTTTTAAAATAGTTTCTACTCCACTGTATGTAAGTGCATCTTTATTTTTTGTTTGAGAAGCAGGTAAAATATATAAATTTTTGTGTTTTTTATCTCTTATTAAAGCTTGATTTAAAGTAGCTTCTTTTTGTAAAACATTAATAAAATCATAAACAACTCTTCTTTCACAACCCATAATTAGATCTAAATTACGTAATCCAATATCAAAATCGATAACAGCAGTTTTTTTACCATGTTTAGCTAAACCAGTTGCTATAGCTGCACTAGAAGTAGTTTTCCCTACTCCACCTTTTCCAGAAGTTACAACAATTATACGCATTAAAAAATTCCTTAATAATAAATTTAATATTAATTACATGATTTTATTGTTACAGTTTTATTTTTTAAATATATTCTTGATGATTTTCCTAAAAATTTTTTAGGAATTTGATCCTGAAGTAAATATTCACCAGCAATAGATAATAATTCAGCAAATAATTGATTACAAAAAATTTGACAATTTTTATCTCCATTAGCTCCAGATAAAGCTTTACCCCTCATAAAACCATAAATATGAATATTACCATCAGCTATTAATTCAGCCCCTGTACTAACATTATTTATAACAATTAAATCACTATTATAAGCATATATTTGTTGTCCAGATCTAATCGGATTATAAATAATTTTACTTTTATTATAAAAAACATCCTTCTTAAGAGATAAAGATCCTTTTTCTTTTATTGTTTTAATAATAGATTTTGGTATTATATTATTATTTATTTTTTTTTCGTTAATATCAATATTTTGAATTTTTTTATTATCTTTATTATTAGTAAATAAAACAGGTATACCAGTATTATTTATAATTTTAATAGTATTTTTATTATTACATCCACTAACTCCTATAATATTAATTCCTGTTGAAATAATAGCATTATAAACTTTTTCCCAATTTATTTCATTTTTTATATAATAAATATTAACAATAACTGATATTTTTTTAAAAAATACAGGAGAATGCTGCATTTTTTTTTTAATTGCATTATATATAAGTTCTGGTTGATTTTTATATAAATAAATAACATAAAATGAAAAATTATTTTGTTTAAATTTAATTATTTTTGTAAACATTTATATCGCCTTTAATTAAACTAAAATTACTTTTAATGAAAATAATTTCATTAATTATATAAATATTTTTTTAATATATAAACATATATAAAAAATTTTATACTTGTAATTTTTTATATAAAAGTATAACTTAATAATTTACATAATATTATTATTTAATACATTTAATTATTTAAAAATTAAAATGAATAATTTATCAAAATTAAATTTATTATCTTTTAGATTTAGAGGATTTTATCCTGTTGTCATAGATATTGAAACTTCAGGATTTAATCCTAAATATAATGCTATATTAGAAATAAGTTTAATTACATTAAAAATGGATAATGGATGGTTAAAAAAAAATGAAACTTTACATTTTCATGTAATCCCCTTTAAAGGTTCTAGTATTTCTCAAGATGCTTTAGATTTTAATGGAATTAATATTTATACTCCTTTAAGAGGTGCTATTAGTGAGGTAGAAGTTTTAAAAATTATTTTTAAAAAAATTAAAAATGATTTAAAAATAAATAAATGTAAAAAAGCAGTAATAGTTGCACATAATGCTAGTTTTGATCATAGTTTTGTTATGGAATCTATTAAAAGAAATAAAATGGAAAAATATAACCCATTTCATTCTTTTGTAATATTTGATACAGCATCAATGTGTGGATTAATCTTAGGACAAACTGTACTTGCAAAATCATGTCATACTATTGGTATCACATTTGATAATAATCAAGCACATTCTGCTTTATATGATGCAGATCGCACTGCTAAATTATTTTGTGCATTAGTTAATAATTGGAAAATTAAAGGTGGATGGCCTCCATAAAAATAATATTATTATATTTTATATATAAAATAAACTATTTTTGAAAATTTAAAATTTTTTTTAATTTATTATTAATATGTAATGTATGTAATATATCACAACCTCCTATTAATTTTTTATTAACCCATAATTGGGGGAATGTAGGCCAATCAGCATATTTAGGTAAATAAATTCTGATATTTGAATCTTTTAAGACATCAATATAAGTGAACTTTACTTTATAAAGTAAAATAATTTTTACTGCTTTATTGGAAAAACCACATTGAGGATTTTGTGGAGTACCTTTCATATATAAAATAATGTGATTATCATTAATTTGTTTTTTGATTCTATCAAAAATTTGCATAAAATATCCGTTCTATTTATTAGAAATAATTTTAAATTTATATAATTATATATATAATAATAGTTTTATATTTTCAAAAAGTAAAATTAATTTAATTAATATTTAAAAAGAAAGGATATATGTGCATCAATATTTAATTGAAATAAAAAAATTATTTAATATTGCTATACCCATAATGCTAACACAATTAGCTTATCTTTTAATTAGTATTATTAATATGATTATATCAAGTTCTTTTAATAAGAACGATATGGCTGTAATATCAATAGGTATATCAATATGGTTACCTTTATTATTATTTTGTCATGGTATTTTTTTATCTTTAATACCTATTATCACAAAATTAAATGGTTTAAAAAAACAAAAAAAAATTATAGAATATATACAACAGTCATATTTATTATCAATAATTTTATCCTGTATAATGATATTAATTTTATATAAAATTAATTTTTTTGTATCTTTATTATTGAAAAATAAAATTTTAATTACAAAAATAGTAATTTTTTTAAAAATTATTATGTGGAGTATTCCTGGTTATTTATTATTACAAATATTACGTTGTATATGTATTTCATTTTCATTAATCATACCTGATATGATAATTAGTTGGATCGGGATAATACTATATATACCAATTAATTATATTTTTATTTATGGTTTTTATTATATACCTCCACTAGGTATATTAGGATGTGGATTATCTATAGTATTAATATATTGGTTATTAACAATAATAACTATGATATGGATGTATAGTTCAAAAAAATTTAATAATAAAAATTATTTTAGTTTATTTAATAAACCTAATATAAAAATTTTAAAAAAATTATTAAGGTTAGGTATTCCTATAGGATTATCTATTTTTATTGAAGTTACATTATTTACAGTTGTTTCTTTATTTATTTCTTCAATGGGTATTGAAAGTATTATTAGTCATCAAATAGCACAAAATTTTAGTTCTTTAATATTTATAATCCCATTATCTTTAAGTATATCTACAACCATATTAATGGGATCTTATTTAGGTTTAGGTTTTAAAGATAAAGCTAAAAGAATTAGTTGGATTTCACAAATTATAGGAATTATTGTATCTACTTTTACTGTATTAATAAGCCTTTTTTTAAAAAAAAAAATTGCTTCTTTATATAATCCCAATCAAAATATTATAAATTTATCATCTAAATTAATACTATTAGCATCAATTTATCAATTTTCAGATGCAATTCAAGTTATAGGATGTGGTATTTTAAAAGCTTATAAAGATACTAAATCTATTTTTATTATTACTTTTATATCTTATTGGTTAATAGGTTTACCTATTGGTTATATTTTATCAATGACAAATTTAATTTTACATTCTATAGGTCCAGAAGGATTTTGGATAGGATTTATTATTGGATTAACTATTGCAGCAATATTAATTATATTTCGTATTATTAAAATACAAAAAAATTGATTAAATACTATAAATATGTTTTAATATGTAAATATTATTTTATGCGTTCTTAACTCAGGGGTAGAGTATCACTATGACATGGTGAAGGTCAGAGGTTCAAATCCTCTAGAACGCATAAGAATTTTATTTATTTCCAATAAATTAAACAAAAATTTTTTTTACTTTTACGTAATAAAGTAAAATGATTAAATTTTTTATAATACTGGTTTAATATAAATGATGTTTTTGATATTTTTTCATTATTAATATATATAGAATTAGATTGAATTAATCTGTATGCTTGGGAATTAGAAGATGCAAATTTACTTAAAATTAATATTTTTTGTAAAGAAAATTCTTTATTATTATTTAAAATAATATTATTTATATTTTTTAATAATATTAAAAAATCATTTTCTGTTAAATTATTAAAATGTTTATAAAATAATATATTTGTTATTTTTTTAGATAAAAGTAAATGATATTCTCCATGTACTCTTTTTGTCATATATTCTGCAAGTAAATACTGAGGACTATAATTTTTTATATTATTTTTTTTATTCTTAAAATTATTAATAATATTTGTTTTTAAATTAGTGAACATAAATAAAAATTTATAAATTAATGAATCTGGAATATTTAACCAAAATTGAAAAAAATCATATGAACTAGTTTTATTTTTATCTAACCATATTGTTTTTTTTTCTGTTTTACCAAATTTTGTACCATCATTTTTAACAATTAAATTAGTTGTTATTCCAAAAACTTCTTTTTTATACATTTTTTTTATTAAATTAATTCCTGATATAATATTACCCCACTGATCAGAACCTCCTAATTGAAGGATAACATCAAAATTTTTATTTAAATAAGCAAAATCATAAGATTGTAATAAACTATAAGAAAATTCTGTAAAAGAAATTCCATCAGTAGAATTATTTAAAATTCTATTTTTAATAAAATCTTTATTCATCATATGATTAATATGGAAATATTTTCCTATTTTATTTAAAAAATACAAAATATTCATTTTATTAAACCAGATATTATTATTAATAATAATTGCACTATTTTTACCACAATTAAAATCTAAAAATTTTTTTATCTGTATACTAATTTTATGAAACCATATATTAATATTATCTATAGAATTTATTTTTCTTTTTTTTAATTTAAAACTAGGATCACCAATTAAACTTGTAGCACCACCTAATAAAATAATAGGTTTATGACCTAATTCCTGAAAATATTTTAATGTAAACAATTGTATTAAATGTCCTATATGTAAACTATCTGATGTTAAATCAAAACCACAGTACAAATTAATATATTTTTTATTTAAAATTGCAGATATTTTTTTTTTATCAGTAACTTGATATAAAATATTACGATTTTGTAATTCTTCTAAAATATTTATTCTATTTTTTTTTATCATTTATATTCCTAATATTTTAATATATTAAATATTTTTATTACATAATCTTTCAATAGTTTGAATTATATTTCTAGTATATATATCTGTTTCAAGATTGACATAATTATGAATTTTTTTTTTGGATAATGTAGTATTATTTAATGTTTCTGGTATTAAATTTACACTAAATTTATTTTTAGTTTTTTTATCTATTGTTAAACTTACACCATCTATACATATAGATCCCTTTATAGGAATAAATTTCATTTGTGATACATTATTAGGTTTAATCCAAAAAACTTTAGAAAAACTATAATTTTTTATTTTAGTTATTATAGCAATATCAGTAATATGTCCTAATACTATATGTCCACCAAAAAAATTATTAGCTTTTATCGGTTTTTCTAAATTAACATAATGACCAACTTTCAAAAATTTAAAAGTTGTATTATTCATAGTATATTTAATTACATTAAATAAAATAATATTTTCATATATATGAACAATAGTTAAACAACATCCATTATTTGAAATGGATTCTCCTTTTTTTAAATTTTTAATAAAATTTTTATCTGTTTGTATATATATACAATATATTTGTTTTTTAAAATTAATTTTTTTAATTTTACCTATTGATTGAACAATACCTGTAAACATTTTTTTCTTTATATAAATATAATATATATTTATTATATATAATAAAAAAAAAATTAAATAAACGAAACTAAATAATTTTTAATATAAAATTAAAAATTATTAATTTTATTAAATAAAATTAATATTATTTTCTTAAAATAATATGAAATTTATTTTGTAATTTTAAAAGACATTTATTTACAGTATTATTAATTTCTATATCATTTAATGTATGATATTTATCCTGTATAAATAAACTTAAAGTAATATTTTTATATTTTTTTGGTATATTATTACCTTGAAATATATCTATAATTCTTATTTTTATTAAACTTTCTATTTTTAATTTTTTTAATTCTAATAAAATAGAATCAAAGTTAATATTTTCTTTTATAAGAAAAGAAATATCTCTCCTATTAATAGGGTAATTAATTATTTTTTGTAGATGAAAACTATTATTAATCATAATACGATCACAAAATAATTCAAAAAAAAAAGTATTATAATTTATATTAAAATAACTAATTAATTTAGGATGTAACATTCCAATATATCCAATATATATATTATTAATATATATTGATGAATTTATATAAGGATGTAATATTGTATGTTTATCTTGTTGATAAAATTTTATGTTATTATTTTTATAAAAAATATTTAAAATATATTCTAAATTACCTTTAATATTATAAAAATCAATATGTTGATTTTTTTTATTCCAATAAAAATCTAATGAATTTATGTTAATTATTCCAGATAACATTAATTTTTGTGATATACCTATTTTATTTTGAGAATTTTTAAAAAAACATAAACCACATTCAAAAAAACGTAAATTTTGTTGTTGTCTTTTTTGATTATAAATAATATTATTAATTAATCCATATAGTAAAGAATTTCTCATTACAGATGTTTTAATTGTTAATGGATTTTTAATCTTTATACATTCTATATTAGGATAGAAAATAGATTGTATTTTAGGATTAACAAAACTGTAATTAATTACTTCATGATATCCTTGATAAATTAAAATATCTTTAAATTTTTTAATATTAATTTTTCTATATGTGGATATATAATTATTTTTTTGTATGATATTTTTTTTAATAAGCGATATGTTTACTTGATAAGGAATATTCTTATATCCATATATACGTATAATTTCTTCTATGATATCTTCTGTAATATTTATATCATATCTCCAACTAGGTATTTGAATAATACAATTATTTATTGTACTATTTAAAATAGTAAAACCTAGTAAATTTAAAATATTTAATATAATATTTTTTTTTATATAAAAACCTAAAATTTTATATATATATTTGAATGATATATTAATTATTTTTCTTGAATAATTAATATTATTAATATTAATAGTATAAATACTGCTATTTTTTCCACTAAATATTTTTTGTAATAAATTAATACTTCTTATAAGTACTTTTTTTTGTATGAATGGGTCTAAAGAATTTTTATGAAAATTATAAATATCACTAATATAACAATTATTTTTTAATAAAAGATTAATATACTTAGGATTTAAAAATAAACATTCTATTAAAATATTTTTAGTTTTTAATTTTATAGAAAAATCTTTGTTTTGTATTATTCCTGGTATAGATATTATTTTGCTATTATTTATAATCATTAATAATTTATTTTTTTCTAAAAAACTATTTTTTTTATTTTTTAAATTAAAAAAAGAATATTTATTTTTTTGATATTTTTTTATATAAATATTACCTTGAATTTTATCAAGATCATAAAATTGAATAGGATATCCTAATTCTAAAATTATATAATTACGAATATTTAATAATGGATTACTAGATATAAACTTAATTCCTGCATGATATAATCTTTCTTTGATAAAGAAAGGAATTTGTTTAGTTAAATCAATATCTTTAATAATACAATAATTATATTCATATAATATATTTTTTATATTTTTTTCAAAATAAATATTTAATTTATATTTTTCTGAATTTTGAATTAAATTATCTTTATATTTTATATAAAATTTATTTTTATTTATAACAGATAAATCTCTTGTCAAACCTAAAATACTTAAACAATCAATTCTGTTTGTAGGAATATTTATATGTAAAAGATTATCATATAGATTTACAAAATTATTATTATTCTTATATTGATTGAGAAAAATATTATTATTAATAATAATATTATATTTTGTATATAAACTAATTATTTTAGGAGTACATAAAAAACCTTCAGATTTTTTTAAAAAAAAATATTTGGGTATTTTTATATATTTTTTATATAAAAAAGAATTTTTAGTAGCTAAAATAATTTTCATTTTTTTATAAAAATAATTTATATTAGAAAATATTTTTAACAATTGTCCATCATTAGTTAAAATTTTAAATTGATAAATTCTAGAATTTTTTTTATATAAATTAAAATTAATAATTTTACCTTCAATCAAATTCTTCATATTACTTTTATAAGTAATAGATTCAATTTTTTCTATTTCAAATCCTAACATTGTTATTTTTTTTGATAAAGAGTTAATATCTTTATTATAAGATAACCATTCTCGTAACCATAATTCACTAAATTTGATCATAAAAATTTATTAAATCTAAATTGTTTAAGAAAACGTATATCATTTTCATAAAAAAGACGGATATCATCTATATTATAACGTAACATAGCTAATCTTTCTATACCTAATCCAAATGCAAATCCACAATATTTATTGTGATTAATTCCAATATTTTTTAAAACATAAGAACTTACTATACCTGCTCCTAAAATTTCTATCCATTTTTTTTTATTATTAAATATATCTATTTCCAAAGAAGGTTCTGTAAAGGGAAAATAAGAAGGTCTAAAACGTATTTTATATTTTTTTCCAAAGAAAAAATTTAAAAATAAAATTAATATGCTTTTTAAATCAATAAAAGTAACATTTTTATCAATAAATAATCCCTCTACCTGATGAAACATTGGGGTATGACTACTGTCATAATCATGACGATATACTTTTCCTGAAGTTAATATTTTTATAGGTGGTTTATTATGTTTCATAATTCTAATTTGTACATTAGAAGTTTGAGTACGTAATAAAACATTTTTATCTAACCAAAATGTATCTTGTTCTGTTCTTGTTGGATGATATTTTGAAATATTTAATGCGTCAAAATTATGATAAACATCTTCTATTTCTGGTCCTGTAATTATTTTAAAACCAATATTTTGAAAAAATTTTTCTATTTCATAAATTATACTCGTAATAGGATGTTCTGTACCGGGTGGAATATATTTTCCTGGTAATGAAACATCAATACTTTGATTTAAAAATTTATTATTGTTATATTGTTCTATTTCTATTTCTTTTTTACGTTTTATTATTATATTTTTTATTTCTTCTTTTTGTTTATTATAAATAAAACTTTTATTAATTCTTTCTTTTTTAGAAAAATTTTTAATTAACATAAATTTCTTAGTAATATAACCTTTTTTACCTAAATACTTAACTCTTAATATATTTAAATCTTTAAGATTTTTTACTTTAGAAATTTCTTTTTTTACTATTATAACTATATCATTAAATACCATTATATTCTCATTAATATATTTTATGTAAAATATAAAAATACTAAAATTTTATAAAAATTAATTATATTAATTACAAGAATGATTAATTAATTTATTAAAAATTAAATTTTCTGATATTGCAATATTAGCTAACATTTTTCTATTTATATTTATGTTATTTTTTTTTAATTTATATATTAAATAACTATAAGAAATATTTTTTTGACGTGCTGCTGCATTAATTTGCATAATCCATAATTGACGAAATTTTCTTTTTTTTTGTTTTCTGTCTCTATAAGCATATTGTCCTGATTTAATTACTGCTTGAAATGCAGATCTGTAAGATCTAGATCTTGCTCCATAATATCCTTTTGCTTTTTTTAAAATTTTTTTATGTCTTTTTTTAGCAGTAACTCCTCGCTTAATTCTAACCATATATGTTCCTATAATAATTATTTGTTATATATTTATTTTATAGATAAGGTAAACAAATCTTTAAAGATTTTGAATCTCCTTTAAAAACAATTTTTTTCTTTCTTAAAGATCTTTTAAGTTTTTTATTTTTTTTAGTTAATAAATGTCTTAAATTAGCCTTTTTATGTTTAAAAAAACCATTACTTGTTTTTTTAAAACGTTTAGCAACACTACGTACTGTTTTAATTTTATTCATGTATAAACCATAATTTTCTTCATTACTATTTTTTGGGTATTAAAAACATTATAATTTGTCTACCTTCAATTTTTGAAGGAAATGATTCTACCATAGCTAAATTTTCTACATCATTTTTTATACGTTTAAGCATAGAAAAACCTAATTTTGTATGCATCATTTCTCTACCTCTAAATCTTAATGTAATTTTTACTTTGTCTCCGTTTTTTATAAAACGAATTATATTACGTAACTTAACATGATAATCACCTATATCTGTACCTGGACGAAATTTAATTTCTTTCAAATGTATTATTTTTTGTTTTTTTTTTTGTTCTTTAGAAGCTTTATTTTTTGTGTACAAAAATTTACCATAATCCATTATACGGCATACAGGAGGTGTAGAATGAGGACTAATTTCTACTAAATCAAATCCAGTATTTACAGCTCTTTTTAAAGCTTCTTTAAGATTAATTATTCCTATTTGTTCTCCATTTAATCCTATTAGTCTTACAATTTTACTTCTAATATTTTTATTAATTTTATTAGGTCGTAATAATTGTACTATTTTTTTTCCAACTTTAATACTTTACCCCCTTTTGATAAAAAAAATGATTATTTTTTTTATTAATTTTTTTAATAATATCATGAATTTTCATAAATCCCAAATCTTTACCAAAACAATCTCTTACTGAGATAAGATTATTTTTTACTTCTTTATCTCCACATATTCCAATATATGGAATATGTTTTATTGTATATTTTCTAATTTTAAAAGAAATTTGTTTATTTTGAATATCATATTTAACACGAATATTATTTTTTTTTATTATTTTAAATATTTTTAAAACATATTTTATATGTTTTTCACTAATATTTAGTATAATTATTTGTATAGGAACTAACCAAATAGGTAAATATCCTGAAAATTCTTCTATGATTATTCCTATAAATCTTTCTAAAGAACCTAATATAGCTCTATGTATCATTATAGGAGTACTTCGTTTATTTTCTTTATTAATATAAAATAATTTTAAACATTTAGGTAATGTTAAATCTAATTGTATTGTACCACATTGCCATTCTCTATTTAAACAATCAAAAAAAGAAAATTCAATTTTAGGACCATAAAAAGCACCTTCTCCTTTTTGATATACAAAGGGAATATTCATGTTTTTTAAAATATATGATAAATGATTTTCTGTTTGATCCCAAAGTTTATCTTCTCCAATTTTATATAATGGTCTAGTAGATAGTTTTACAAAAAATTTTTTAAAACCAAAAACATGATAAATATCATACATCATATTAATACAATTTTTAATTTCTGTAATTACTTGATTTTTTGTACAAAAAATATGAGCATCGTCTTGGGTAAAATTTCTTAATCTCATTAAACCATGTAAAGAACCAGATGACTCATTTCTATGACAAATACCAAATTCAGCAAGTCTTACTGGTAAATCTTTATATGATTTTAATTTTTGTTTAAAAATTTGAATATGAGCAGGACAATTCATAGGTTTTATACAATAAATTCTATTTTCTGAAGAAGTTGTAAAAATTGCTTTTTTATAAATTTCCCAATGCCCTGTTTTTTTCCAAATAGAAATATCAGTTATTATAGGAGTTTTTACTTCTAAATAATTATATTGATTTAATTTTAAACGTAAAAATTTTATTAATTTTTTAAAAATAATATAACCATCATTATGCCAAAAAACCATTCCTGGGGATTCATTTTGAAAATGATATAAATCTAATTTTTTACCTATAATTCTATGATCTATTTTTAATAATTTTTTTTTTTCTATTTTTTTAAAATTATCATTGTATTCCATTTTATACTTTTATAAAAATAAAAATTATGATGTAATAATATCAAAATTTTTTTGTTAAATATATTAAAAAAATTATAAGAAAATATAATTTTAAAAATATTTTTGACCACATATTGCTCTATTATATCCTTGTATATCAGAATATTGTTTAATATTTTTAAAATTTTGATTTTCTAATTTTTTTTTAATTATAAATCCTTGTGTATAACTATGTTCTAAAATTAACCAACCATAATTATTTAAATACTTTAAAGAATGAGAAATAACATAATTTATATCATATAATCCGTTTTTACTAGAAACTAGAGATTTTATAGGTTCAAATTTTAATTGTTTTTTTAAAAAAAAATATTCTTTATAACTTATATATGGAGGATTACTTATAATTATATCAAATTTTTTATTCTCTAAGTTAGAGAACCAATTACTTTTTAGAAATTTAATATTTTTAATATTTAATTTTTTAGCATTATTTTTTGCAATATTAATAATTTGATTAGAAAAATCCACAGCAGTAATATCTAAAATCTTATGTTCATAAGCAATTGCTAATGCAATTGCTCCACTACCAGTTCCTAAATCTAATATTTTATGAATATTATTATTTAATTTTTGTAAAACAATATCTACTAAAATTTCTGTTTCTTTACGAGGTATTAAAACATAAGGTGATACATAAATTTTTAACGACCAAAATTCACAAAAACCTAATATATAAGCTATAGGTTTCCCTTTAATTCTTTGTAATAATAAATTTTGTAATATTTGAAATTTATAATTATCTATCTTTTTTTCACTAAAACTATAAATCCATACTTTAGATTTATTTAAAACAAAAGATAGTAACAATACTGCTTCTAATTGATAACTTAATATTTTATTTTTCTTTAAAAAATTACAAGCATATTTTAAAAATTGATTAATAGTCATAAATAATGTTATATAATTTATAATTTATTACTTTTTTTGTAAATAATAGGTTTTATCAAAAGATCTAAATTTCCATCCATGATTTCATTTAATTTATAAATAGTTAAATTGATACGATGATCAGTAACTCTTTTTTGAATAAAATTATATGTTCTATTTCTATCTGAACGTTCTCCAGTACCTAATAATATTTTTTTTTTAAATGCATTTTCTTTATTTTTTTTTTCTATTTCCATAGAATTTATTCTAGCTGCTAATACAGATAATGCTTTTGCTTTATTTTTATGTTGCGATCTTTCATCTTGACATTCAACAACTATTTTTGTTGGAATATGAGTAATACGTATAGCAGAATCTGTAGTATTAACATGTTGTCCCCCAGCACCTGAAGATCTAAATGTATCAATTTTTAAATCTTGAATATTAATTTCAGGCATTTCTATTTTAGATAATTCAGGCATAACAGCAACAGTACAAGTAGAAGTATGAACTCTCCCTTGTGATTCTGTTTCTGGTACTCTCTGTACTCTATGTCCTCCAGATTCAAATTTTAATTTTCCATATACTCCTATTCCACTAATTTTAAGAATAATTTCTTTAAATCCATTACCATATTCATTATAATTAATATGTATTATTTCTATTTTCCATTTTTTAGATTCAGCATATCTAATATACATTCTAGAAATATTTTTTACAAATATTGATGCTTCATTTCCTCCAGAACCAGATTTAATTTCTACAAAACAGTTACGATTATCTTTTTTATTTTTAGGTAAAAGTAATTTGTATAATATTTTTTCCAATTTTTTTTGTTTAATATGAATATTTTGTATATCTTCTAAAACCATTGAATGTATATCTTTATCTTTTTCTTTGAGTAAAGATTTTGTATTTATTAAATCTAATTTTAATTTATTCCATTCTATAAATGGTTTTATAATATTAGATAATTTTGAATATTCAGTAGATAAATTACGTAAAGAATCGTGATTATTATATGTTTTATAATCACTTAATTTATTAGTTAAATAATTATATCTTTTATATAAAAGATTAAGTTTTTTGATCATATAAGAATTCATAAATTGTACTTTATTATTAAAGAAATATTTGATTAAGTAATTTTTTTATAAAAAATATTATTATTTTATGTATAAATATATATATAATATATATTTTATAATATTTTAATTAATTTATAAAATGTAATTTTAAATTAATAATGAAAATATTATTATATAATAATATTTTAAATTCTAAAATAAAGGTTATTTGTGACTAAGATGAAATTATTTACTGGAAATGCTATTCCAGATTTAGCTATTAAAATTGCTCAACATTTATATATTAATTTAGGAAATATATTTGTAGGTAAATTTAGTGATGGAGAAATATCTGTTAAAATAAATGAAAATATAAGAGGTCATGATATTTTTATTATTCAATCAACATGTAATCCTACTAACGATAATTTAATAGAATTAATTATTATGATAGATGCTTTTAAAAGAGCTTCTGCAGGAAGAATTACAGCTGTTATTCCCTATTTTGGATATGCAAGACAAGACAGAAGAATTCGTTCTGCAAGAGTTCCTATTACTGCAAAAGTAATAGCTGATTTTTTATCAAGAGTAGGTGTTAATAGAATTTTAACTGTAGATTTACATGCTGAACAAATTCAAGGTTTTTTTAATGTTCCTGTAGATAATGTTTTCGCTAGTTCTATATTTTTAGCAGATATTTCAAAAAAAATATATAATAATCCAATAATAATTTCTCCTGATATTGGAGGTGTAATTCGTGCTAGATCTATTGCAAAACAATTATTTAACGGTACTGATATGGCTATTATAGATAAAAGAAGATCTCATAATAATAATACAATAGAAGTCATGAATATTATTGGTGATGTAAATAAAAGAGATTGTATTTTAATAGATGATATTATCGATACAGCTAGTACATTATGTCAAGCTGCAAAAGCATTAAAAAATAATGGAGCTACAAGAGTTTTTGCTTATGTTACTCATCCTATTTTTTCTGGAGATGCTATTAAAAATATTTCTAATTCTGTTATAGATGAAATTATTGTATGTGATAGTATACCTTTAAATAAAAAGATTAAAAAAATTAATAAAATTAGAGTATTAACGTTATCATACATGTTATCTGAAGCAATTAGAAGAATTAGTAATGAAGAATCTATTTCTATAATGTTTAAATAAAATAAATAGGATGATAAGCATTTGAATAATATAAAAATTATTGTAGGTTTAGGAAATAATATAGATAAAAAATTTTTTGGTACTCGTCACAATGTAGGTTCTGATTATGTTATTAATTTAGCTAAAAAATTTAATAAAAAATTTAAAAAAATTAAGAAGTTTCATGGATATATTAGTAATATAACTTTTTATAATCATAAAATAATTTTATTTTTACCAGATTCTTTTATTAATAATTCAGGAAAATCAATATTTACTATTGTTAATTTTTATAAAATTAATTTATCAAATATTTTAATTATTCATGATGATATAGATTTTTTACCAGGTATTATACGATTTAAATATGGAGGTAGTAGTGGAGGACATAACGGTATTAATGATATTATTAAAACATTTAATAGTACATTATTTTATAGATTACGTATAGGTGTAGGTCATCCAAAAAATAAAATGTTAATGAATAATTTTGTATTAAGTTATCCTACAGAAATAGAAAAAAAAAATATTGATTTTGCTATTAAATATAGTATTAAAGCTTTATTTATATTTGTTAAAAAAAATTATAATCAAGCAGTAACATTTTTACATACTAAAAAAATTATAGGATAAATAATGGGATTAAAATGTGGTATAATAGGTTTACCTAATGTTGGTAAATCTACATTGTTTAATGTATTAACTAATTCTAATGTCGATGCATTAAATTATCCTTTTTGTACAATTAAACCAAATATAAGTATAGTAACTGTTCCTGATGATAGATTATTTTATTTATCTAAATTAACTAAATCTAAAAAAACTGTTCAATCTACAATAACTTTTGTAGATATTGCTGGTTTAATTAAGGGAGCATCTAAAGGAGAAGGATTAGGTAATCAATTTTTAAATAATATATCAGAAGTTGATGCTATAATTCATGTATTACGTTGTTTTAAGGATAAAAAAATATTAAATTTATCATTTAATCCAGTTAAAGATGTTGAAATTATAAATAATGAACTGATTCAATTTGATATAAAAATAATTTATAAATTAAAAAATCATATATATAAAAAAAATAAAAATAATAAATTTGAATCCTTATTAAATGTTTGCTTGTGTCATTTAAAAAATGGAAAATTATTAAATTTATTAAAATTTAATATAGAAGAAATTAATTTTTTAAAAAAATTAAAATTGCTTACAATTAAGCCAATACTTATTATTATTAATACAGATAAAAATAATATTTTTTTAAATGAAATCTTTCTTCTTAAGAAACATTATTTAACATTAAAAATGTGTATTAAAAATCTTGATAAAACACAAAACTTATTATCTTTTAATAAAAATCTAAAAAAAATTATTGTTTTAAGTTTTAAATTATTAAATTTACATACTTTTTATACTGTAGGTATAAAAGAAACAAAATCTTGGAGTATTTTAAAAGGAACTACTGCTTTAAAAGCTTCAAAAAAAATTCATAGTGATATTTATAAAGGATTTATTAGAGCACAAGTTATTCATTATAATGATTTTATTTTTTATAAAAATGCAACAAAAGCAAAATTATCTGGTAAAATGAATATAGAAGGTAAAAATTATATTATTCAAGATGGTGATGTAATAAATTTTCTTTTTAAAGTATAAAATATAATTGAAATATATATATAAATTATAGAGTTATTACATATTTTAGAATATAGATTTAAAATTATGTATTTAATAATGTTTTTTATTATTTAAACCATAAAATATACTTAATATTTTTAAAATTTCTATGAAAATTTTTTCTTTTAATATTAACGGTATAAGAGCACATTTACATCAATTAAAAATACTTATACAAGAATATAAGCCTGATATAATTGGTTTACAAGAAATAAAAGTAAATAATCAAAAATTTCCTAAAGAAAAAATATTAAAATTAGGATATAATTCTTATGTATGTGGACAGAATCAATATTCTGGAGTAGCAATTTTAAGTAAAGAAAAAATTTTAAATATTCAAAAAAAATTTATAAAAAATTATAATAATCAAAAAAGATTAATAATGGTTGATTTAGATAGTTCTATTGGTAATATAAAAATTATTAATTGTTATTTCCCCCAAGGGGGTAATAGATTTAATTATATTAAATTCAATTATAAAATTAATTTTTTAAAAAAATTATATTATTTTATAAAAAATAAATTAAATCCTAATCATCATATTATAGTAATGGGAGATATTAATATTAGTATTACTAATTTAGATATTGGGATAGGAGAGAAAAATCGTAAAATATGGTTAAAACAAGGAATATGTTCTTTTTTGCCAGAGGAAAGGTTCTATATTCATAAATTACTTAATTGGGGTCTATTTGATATTTGGAGATTAATGAATCCTTCTACAAGTAATAAATTTTCTTGGTTTGATTATAGATCGAATAATTTTTTTCTAAATAAAGGATTAAGAATTGATAATATTTTAATTACTAAATCTTTAATAAGATATTATCTTAATTCAGATATTGAATATAATATTCGTAATTTAATTAAACCTTCAGATCATGCTCCTATTTGGGTAAATTTAAAAATTATTTAATAAATTTTCTTAAAAAAAATTAGGTGACAAATGATTAAATTATTTAATTTAGTAAAATCTTTTTTTTATTACCTATGGTCATTAATTAATTTTACTAGAATATTAATAATAAATATAATTTTTATATTATTAATGTCTTTATTGTGTTATTACATATATAATATTCATCATCAACATAATATTAACAATAAAATTTTAAAAAAAAAAAATCAAGTTTTAGAAATTAATTTTAATGAAAAATTAACTGGTGATTGTTTTTACCAAACAAATAAAAAATTAGAATTATTTAATAAAATCATAAAAAAAGATAATAATTCTATATTAAATATAGTTCAAGCAATAAATTATGCCAAACAAGATAAAAATATTAGTGGAATTATATTAAAATTACATAATGTAAATATTCATGATTTAACTATATTACGTTATATAGGTAAGTATTTAAATGATTTTAAAGCAACAGGTAAAAAAATATATGCATTTTCCGATGCATACGATCAAGATCAATATTATTTAGCTAGTTTTGCTAATAAAATTTTTTTATCACCATATGGTTATGTTAAGTTACGTGGTTTAAGTTTTAAACAATTTTTTATAAAAGATTTTTTACAAAAACTTAAAATAAATACTGATGTATTTAGAATAGGAGATTACAAATCTGCAGTAGAACCTATAACACAAAATCATATGTCTAATAATAATAAAATAATTTTAAATCAGTTAATTAATAAAATCTGGTATGATTATTTAACAACTATATCTTTAAATCGAAATTTAACTTTTCAAAAAATTTTTCCTACAAATCAAGATTTTTTAATTTCTCTTAAAAAATCTAATGGAGACTTAGCATTATTCGCCTTAGAAAATAAATTAATAGATCAAATTTCTAATAATAATGAATTTGAAAAAGAAATGATAAAAATTTTTGGTTTTAATGAAAATCAAAAAACATATAATAAAATTGATATTAATAACTACATTAAATCTAATGTAGATAAAAATAAAAAAATTAAAAATCATAGAAATAATATTTCTGTTATTACAATAGATGGAATGATGATATATGGTAAAAATAATAGTGATATTATTACTAAAGCAATACATAAAGTGTATACAGACCCTAATATTAAAGGTTTAATATTAAGAATTAATAGTCCTGGAGGGGATATACAAGCTGCACAATCTATTTATGATGAATTAATTTTATTAAAAAAAGTTCATAAACCTATAGTTGTTATAATGGGTAAAATAGCAGCATCAGGAGCATATTGGATTGCTACTGCAGCAGACTTTATAATTGCTGATTCTTCTAGTATAACTGGTTCTATTGGAATATTTAGTATAATTTATAATATTAGTGATTTATTAAATAAATTAGGTATTCAAAAAGATGGTGTTAGTATATCTGATAGATTTGATATACCTATAAGTAATAAATTATCTATAATTGAAAAAAAAATAATAGAATTAAACATCCAAAATGGATATAACAAATTTATTAATATAGTTTCTAAAGGTAGAAATATTTCTATTAATAATATAAAAAAAATAGCTAATGGTATGGTTTTTCTTGGTAAAGATGCTTTAAAATATGGTTTAATTGATGATTTAGGAGATTTTGATTATGCAAAATTAAAAATCTCTGAATTAACAAAAATTAAAACTATTCAACTACAATGGGAAAATGTAAATATTTTCAACATATCGAGTATTTTTTTTAAAATAAATAGTTATATTATATCTAATATTATTAATAATTTATTTATTTTCAATAATAAAAATTTTTTTAATTTTCAAAAAATATATGCTTTATTTTTAAATAAATAAAAATTAATAATGTAATTATTATATATTTTTTTAAATTATAATATTAGGAGATTTTAATGTCTATTAGAATTGCTATTAATGGATTTGGTAGAATAGGACGTATTTTTTTTCGAGCTGCTCAAAAAAATACTAAAGTTAAAATTGTAGCTATTAATGATTTATTAGAAATAAAGTATATTGCATATATGATTAAATATGATTCTACTCATGGGTTATTTAATAAAAAGATTAATATTAATCATAACAATTTAATTATAAATAATAATATTATACATATTTTTTCTGAATCAGATCCTAGTAAATTAAAATGGAAAGATTTAAATATTGATGTTGTTGTTGAATCTACCGGTATTTTTTTAACAAAAAAATTAGCAGAAAAACATATTGTTGCTGGAGCTAAAAAAGTAATTATCACTGCACCTCCTAAAGATAATAGTATACCCATGTATGTAAATGGAGTAAATTTTAAAAATTATAATGGTGAAAATATTATTTCTAATGCTTCATGTACAACTAATTGTTTAGCCCCATTAGCAAAAATTATTAATGATAATTATATTATTGAAAATGGTTTAATGACTACTGTACATGCGGTAACTTCAACTCAAAAAACTGTTGATAGTTCATCTATGAGGGATTGGCGAGGAGGAAGAGGAGCATATCAAAATATTATTCCTTCAAGTACTGGGGCAGCTAAAGCAGTAGGAATTGTTTTACCAGAATTATATAATAAATTAACTGGTATATCACTAAGAGTTCCTGTACCAAATGTTTCTGTAGTTGATTTTACTGTTAAAATCATAAAAAAAACTACATTATTAGATATTTATAAAGTTATTAAATTTGCATCTCATAATAATATGAAAAATATTATTGGTTATACAAAAGAAAATGTTGTATCAAGTGATTTTAATGGATCAATTTTAACTTCTATTTTTGATTTCAATGCAAGTATTGCTATAAGTAATAATTTTTTTAAATTAATTTCTTGGTATGATAATGAAACAGGATATTCTAATAAAATATTAGATTTAATATTACATATTTTTAATTAAAAATAAAATTTTGCTATGTTATTTAATAATTTTAAATACATAGCAAATAATTTTAATTTTAAAATTTAAAAAAAAATTTTTGTACCTTGTCTCCCACCTAATAAATGCATATGTAAATAAAATACTGTTTGACATCCATGATTATTGCAATTAATAACAATTCTATATCCATTTTTATCAATATATTTTTTTTTAGCTAATTTAGAAGCTACTAGTAACATTCTACCTAAAATTAATTCATGATTTTTATTAATATCATTAAGTGTACTTATAAAAGTATTTGGTATAATTAAAATATGTATAGGACTGAGAGGTTTTATATCATTAAAAGCTGTAACTAATTCATCTTTATAAATAATAATGTTATTGTTTATTTTATTAGATAAAATTTTTTTAAATATATTTTTTTTATTATTTAAAATCATATATTTTACCTTTTTAATATTTATTTATCGTTAATATTTTTAATAAAATTATCCATTTCTGTTTTTAAATTATCAGATTTAGTTCCAAATACAGCTTGTACTCCATTACCAGAAATAATAACAGCTGAAGCTCCTAATAATTTTAATTCTTTTGTATTTACTTTATTTATATCTAATACACTTATACGTAATCTAGTAATACAAGCATCTAAATTAGTAATATTATTTTTTCCCCCAAAAGCAATTACTAATTTTTTACCATATTGAGAAAAATTATATTTTTTATCATATATATTATTTTCTATTTCCTCACGTCCTGGTGTTTTTAAATTTAATTTTATAATTAATTTTTTAAATATAAAATAATATATTAAAGTATAAATAATACCTACTATAGGAAATAACCATATTTTTGAACCATTACCACTTAAAATAATAAAATCAATTAATCCATGAGAAAAACTAGTTCCATTTCTCATACCTAATGCAATACAAATTGGAAAAGATAATCCAGATAAAATAATATGAATTATATATAATAATGGAGCTACATACATAAAAGAAAATTCTATAGGTTCAGTGATTCCTGTGAGGAAAGATGTTAATGCAGCTGATAACATTAAACTCCCAATTTGTTTTCTTTTTTTTTTATTCGATGTATGCCACATTGCTATAGCTGCTCCTGGTAATCCATACATTTTAAATAAAAATCCTCCTGCTAATTTTCCTGCAGAAGGATCTCCTGCGATATATCTAGCAATATCACCATGATATATTTGTTTTGTAACATTAACAAATGAACCTATTTCCATTTGAAATGGAACATTCCAAATATGATGTAATCCAAAAGGTAATAATATTCTTTCTATAATTCCATATATACCAAATGCAAATATTGGATTTTGATAAATAGCCCAATATGAAAATAATTGTATAATTTTTTGAATAGGAATCCATATTAGAGATAATAATAAACCAATAAAAATAGATGTTATTCCTGAAATAATAGGTACAAAACGTTTACCAGAAAAAAAACCAAGATATTCTACTAATTGAATATTATTAAAACAATTAAACATATAAGCTGCAATAGAACCAGAAATAATACCTCCTATAATACCAGTATCTGTTAAATGTTTTTGCATTATCATTTCTTGTGTAACATTATTACCTAGTAATACAGGTATTATTGTTTCTACAGTTTTTGTTAAAATACCATAAGAAACAACGGAAGCTAGAGCAGATACACCATCATTTTTAGTAAAACCTAGTGATACACCAATAGCAAATATTAATGGTATATTTAGAAAAACAGAACTACCAGTTTTTTCCATAATATTTGAAATAATATGAGGTAAAAAATGAAAATGGGCTGATCCAATACCTAATAATATACCAGCTATTGGTAAAACAGATACTGGTAACATTAAAGATTTACCTATTTTTTGCATATGAGCAAATGTATTATTAAACATATCATATCCTATTTTTTATATTTTAAAATTTTTAAATCTTAATTCTTTTAATTATTAAGATTGATATATTTCTTCTAAAGATAATAATAAGTTAATTATTACTAATTTATGATTTATTTTATTAATTTTTATTAAAATTTTTTTATAAAAAAATATTTTTTTTATCATTAATATAATTTTTTTTAAAAAAATTATATTAAATAATTCATAAATAATAGATATTTGATCTAAATTATAAAAAAATTTGAAATCTATTTTCAAATGCAATTTAATTACATCTAATAAAATAAAATAGATCCAATCTAAGTAAAATAAAATATTATTATTATCTAATATAGATAACAAATTCATAATATTTTTTTTAAATGAAGATAATAAAATATTATAAAAAATACTTCTATTTTTCCATATATTATTATTTAATAATTGTAATGCATTAATGGGTATATAATTACATATACGTAATGCACTTTGTATAGATTTTATCTTTAAAATTTTATAATTTTTAAAATTTTCTTTTAACCATAAAAGACCAATTTTTTCATTTGGTGAATTAATATTCCAAAATTGGCACCTACTATATATAGTAGGTAGTATTTCATCTTTATTATTACACTGTAAAAAAAAAAAAGTATTTTTAGGAGGTTCTTCTAAAGTTTTAAGAAGAACATTCTTAGAAAATAAATTTAATTGTTTAAAATTTGCAAACCATATAATTTTACTAACATCTTTATAAGATGTTTGATAAATTTTATCTATTAAATTTCTAATATAATCTACATTAGTAAAATTTTCTTTTGTATTATTTTTAATAATATACAAATCAGGATGTATATTTTTTTGTAATAAAATACAATTAGTACATATAGAACAACTATATATTTTTTGTTTATTAATACAAAAAATCCATTTAGTTAATGCATAAATTAATGAAGATATACCTAAATCATTCAAAGCACAAAAAATATAAGCCTTATAATTTTTCTTTTTTTTAAATTGATTAATAATTTTATAATAATAATCATCTAACCATGGAAACCATGGTGATATAGGTTGTTTTTTCATATTATATATTAATTAATTTTAAAATAATATTTTTTACTGCAGATTTAACATATTTTAAATCTTTATTAGCATCAATAAATTTAATTGTTTTATCTTTTTTTACCATTTTTATATAAAAATTTCTAACTTTAGAAAAAAAAGTTATTGATTCTTTTTCAATTCTATCTTTTATTTTAGATTGTATTCTTTGTATAGCAATTAAGGGATTTACATCTAAATAAATAGTTATATTTGGTTTAATATCATTTTTTATAAATTTTTGTAAAAAAATTATATTACGTTTATTAATAGATCTCCCCCCAATTTGATAGGCATATGTAGATAAATCATATCTATCTGATAATATCCAATTTTTATTTATATTAGGTCTAATAATATTATCTAATAATTGTAATCTTGCAGCATATATTAATAATAATTCTGTTTTATAGGAAAAAAATTCTTCTTTAGAAAATTTAATAATTTTTCTTAATTTTTCTGCAATAGGTGTACTACCTGGTTCATGTATTTTAATAATATTAAAAATATGTAATTTATTAAGTAAATTAATTATATAATCACATATTGTAGATTTTCCAGCTCCATCTATTCCTTCGACTACAATAAAATTTTTATATTTCATTTTTTTATTTTGTTATTTTAATAATAAATATATGTATATTTATTATAATAAATTTTATTTATAATAAAAATACGGAATAATTATATATTATATATATAATTATTAATTTTATAAATATTATTATTTATGATAAATTAAATTTTTTTAAATATTAATGATCCATTAATTCCTCCAAAACCAAAAGAATTACATAATACATATTTCATATTATGAACATTACGAGATATATGAGGAATAAAATCTAAATTTAAACTTTTATCAGGATTATCTAAATTAATTGTTGCTGGAATAATTTGATTTTTTAATGATAAAATAGAATAAATAGATTCTATTGCACCTGCTGCACCTAATAAGTGACCAGTAATAGATTTTGTAGAACTAACATATAATTTTTTATAATTATTTTTAAAAATTTTTTTAATAGCATTTACTTCAGCAATATCACCTATAACTGTTGATGTACTATGAGCATTAATATATTTAATATCTTCTGGATAAAGATTAGCATCTTTTAGTGCATTAAACATTGCTAATTGTGCACCATAACCATTAATAGGAGGAGAAGTTATATGATATGCATCATTACTCATTCCAAAACCAACTAATTCAGCAATAATATTTGCATTTCTTTTTTTCGCATGAAAATATTCTTCTAAAATTAGAATACCAGCTCCATCTCCAAGAACAAAACCATCTCTATCTCTATCCCAAGGTCTACTAGCTTTTTTAGGTTCAATATTTCTTCTTGATAAAGATTTCATTGAACAAAAACCAGCTAGACTTAAAGGAGTTACAGATTTTTCTGAAGCTCCTGTTATAATAACATCAGCATCATTATAAGCAATAATTTTAAAAGCAATACCAATATTATGTATACCAGAACTACAAGCAGTATTAATAGATAAACTAGGTCCAGTAAATTTATAATCTATAGCAACATTTCCTGTTAACATACTCATAATAGTAGATGTTAAAAAAAATGGAGTAATTTTATTAGGACCTTTTTTTTGTAAAATATAATTATTTTTTTCTATTAAATTTATACCACCTAATCCTGAACCTATTAATACTCCAAATCTAGGATTATTATATTTATTTAATATTAAACCAGAATTTTTAACAGCTTCTTGACAAGCTGTTAAACCATATTGTATAAATAAATCAATATTTTTTTTTTTTTTTGAAGCAATATTTTTATATTGAAAATTTTGTATTAAGCCAGCAATTTTAGTTTTATATTTACTAGTATCAAAAGTATTAATTAAATTAATACCACTTTTCCCATTGATAAGATTATACCAATTAGATTTTACTGTATTACCAATTGGAGTAATCATACCTATACCAGTAATAACTACTCTTCTACGTTTTATCATTATATTTTTTATATATTAAATAATATTTTTATTAATATATGGAACAGAGTAAATTTTACTCTATTCCTATAATTTTATTTTTTATAATTATTAATATAATCAACAGCTTTTTTAATATTAGTAATTTTTTCTGCATCTTCATCTAATATTTCAATATTAAATTCTTCTTCTAAAGCCATAATAATTTCAATAGTATCAAGAGAATCTGCACCTAAATCTTCTTTTAAGGAAGAAAATATATTAATATTTTCTTCCTTAATTCCTAATTTATTAATAATAATTTTTTTAACACGTTTAGTAATAGAATTACTCATACTCGTTATATTTTCCTATAATAAATTAAAAATAATTTTTTAAAATTATCCCATATATAAACCACCATTAATATTAAGTATTTCTCCTGTTATATAAGATGCTTTTTCAGAAGCTAAAAAAGTTACAGCATCAGCTATTTCTTGAGGTTTGCCAAAACGTTTAGATGGAATTTTTGATATTATATTAATATAGTTTTTTTCTTTTAAATTTAATGTCATATTTGTTTTAATATATCCAGGAGATATTATATTAACAGTGATGCCCTTGGAAGCTACCTCTCTAGCTAAAGATCTACTAAATCCTATAATACCTGCCTTAGATGCTGCATAATTTGCTTGACCTATATTACCTGTAGATCCTATAACAGAACCGATTGTAATTATTCTACCAAATAATTTTTTTATCATATAATGAATAACTTCCTTACAAATTCTAAAAACAGAAGTTAAATTAATTTGTAAAACATTATTCCATTGATCATCTTTCATTTTTATAACTAATGTATCATATAAAATTCCAGCATTATTAATAAGTATATCTATACTTTTAAATTCTTTAATAATATGTTTAATGAAATTATTTATAATATAAGGTGATTGATCTTTTAAATCAAGAATTAAACCCTTTCCTCTTTCTTTTAAAGAATTATTAATTTTTTTAATTCCTGTAATATTTGTAGATGTTCCTATTACATAGGCTCCATTAATAGCTAATGTATTAGCAATACTAAATCCTATTCCTGTACTAGCTCCAGTAACTAAAGCTATTTTATTTTTTAATAATAAGTTGTGAAATAACATATTTTTTTTTAAATTTTATATTTGTTTAATGTTAAAAAAAATGTTTTTTTATTATAAATAGAATTTATATTTAAATCATTTTTAATTTGTTTTGATATTGTTTTAAGTAAAATTTTAGGAGTAAATTCAATTATATTGAATATATTTTGTTTTTTGATTAATTTAATACATTTAATCCAATTAACAGGATAATATAATTGTTTAACTAAATAATTTCTAATATCTTTAGATATTTCACAATTATAATTTATATTTTTAATAAATTTAATTTTCGGTTTATTAAAAATAATTTTTTTTAAAAAATTTTTGAATTTTATAGATATAGGTTTCATTAAAGAACAATGAGAAGGAATATCAATATTTATAGGAATTGTATATGCACCTAAAGATTTAAATATTTTTATAGCTTTATTTACAGCTAATTTATTTCCACTAATAGTAATATTATTATATGAATTATAATTTGATATAGAAATAATATTATTAAATTCATTTATTTCATTACAAATTTTTTTAATAATTTTTTTTTTAATCCGATAACTGTTTGCATATAATACCCGTCGTGATGAAAATCATTTAAATTATATGATATTTCATACATTAATTTTCCTCTAAATTCTACTAGTTTAATAGCATCAGAAAAACTAATAATACCACTACATACCATAGCAGTATATTCTCCTAAACTATATCCTGTTACCATATTAGGTAAAAGATTACTTTTATATAACCATAAATTATATATTGATATAGATGCTACTAAAATAGCAGGTTGTGTATAATAAGTTTTATTTAATTTTTCTAATGGACCTTTATTTATAAGATACCATAAATCATATCCTAATATTTCTGAAGCTGAAGAAAACGTTTCTTGTATAATTTTAAATTTTTTATATAAATCAGATAACATACCAATAAATTGAATTCCTTGTCCAGGAAATACAGCAACAAATTTTTTCATTTTTTAAAATATATTTAATTATTAATTGTTATTTATAATTTTTTTACCTCTATAAAATCCATCATCAGTTAAATGATGATATAAATATTTTTTTCCAGTTTTTTTATTAATTAATAAAAATTTATTTTTCAATAATTTATCTTGAGAACGTCTCATTCCTCTTTTAGATCTTGATTTTTTATGTTTTTGAACAGCCATTGATGATTACCTTTATATAAAAAGATATTATTTATATATAAATATAATTTTATTTTATTATATCATATTTAATATATATAAAATATTTTATTATTTTAATTTAAGTAAACAATTGTTTAATTTTTGATCTAATGGAGCACAAATTATAATTTTTTTATTACTTATAGGATGTATAAATTTTATTTTTTTAGCATGTAAAAATAATCTATTTATATGAAATTTTTTTTTAAATTTTAAATTAATATTATTATTACCATATCTTTCATCATTGATTATAGGATAATTTAAATACGACATATGTACTCTAATCTGATGTGTTCTACCTGTAATTGGTTTTATTTTAGTTAACATAAAATTTTTATAGTTTTTTATAACTTTAAATTTAGTTTCTGATAATTTTCCTTTTTTATCTATTTTAACTTTTATTTTTTTATTTAAAAAATTTTTTAATAAAAAATTTTTAATATAAATATATTTTTTATTTAAACAATTACCTTTTACTAATGCAATATATTCTTTTTTCATTTTTTTTTCTCTTAATTGTTTTTGTAATATTTTTAATACTGATCTTTTTTTAGCCATAAGTAAAACACCAGATGTTTCTTTATCAATTCTATGAATAAGTTCTAAAAAAAAATTTTTTTTAAATAAAAATCTATAATTTTCTATAATACCATTATTAATACCACTACCTCCATGAACTGCTATTCCAGAAGGTTTATTGATAGCTAAAATATATTTATCTTCAAAAAGAATAATTTTTTTTAAAAATTCTGTTTTTTTTATATTTAATTTATTTTTAATTTTTTTTATATTTTTTTTATATATATAAGGTAATATAATTATATCCTTATATTTAATTTTAAAATTTGGAAAAACTTTTTTATTATTAATTTTTATTTTTCCAATTCTTAATAATCTATATATTAAACTTTTAGGAACTGTTTTAAATTTTTTAATTAAAAAATTATCTATTCTTTGTTGATCAATAATAGAAGATACAATAATTTTTTGGTTTTTCATTATTTTTTCTATAAAATATTTTATATTTTATTAATAATAATCTAAAAAATTTAATATATATAATATATTTTTTATATAAAATGATTTTTTGAAAATTAAAATTTATGTTATTATTAATTTAATAAATAATTTTTATAAAAATTTTCATAAAATCAATATTTTTAGAAAAAATTTTATAGAATTTTCTTTAAAGTTGTAAATAATCATAAAATATATTTTATTATTTTCGAATAATTAATTTTTAAAATTTAAATTTATTCATAAAAGATTAAATATAATTTTCTTATTATATTATTTTTATATTTTTTATAAAAATATTAATCAGTTTAAAATAAATGAGTAAGTTATTATGAAAAGAATGTTAATAAATGCTACTCAACACGAAGAATTACGTGTTGCTCTAGTAGATGGACAAAGATTATATGATTTAGATATAGAAAATTCTAATCATAAGCAAAAAAAATCTAATATATATAAAGGAAAAATTACACGTATTGAACCAAGTTTAGAAGCTGTTTTTGTTGATTATGGAGTAGATAAACATGGTTTTCTACCCATTAAGGAAATTACGGAAGAATATTTACCAAATAATTATTATGAAAATTTTTATAATAAAATAAATTTTAAAGATTACTTAATTGGTAAAGAAATTATTGTACAGATTAATAAAGAAGAGAGGGGTAAAAAGGGTGCATCTTTAACAACATTTATTAGTTTAGCTGGTAGTTATTTAGTTTTAATGCCTAATAGTTCTAATTCTAATGGAATATCTAGAAAAATAGAAGGAGAAGAAAGAAGAAATTTAAAAAAAATTTTATCATTATTATTACTACCAGATAATATGAGTTTAATTATACGTACAGCTGGTTTAGGACAAAATATAGAAACACTTAAGTCAGATTTACAATTTAGATTAAAACATTGGGAAATAATTAAAAAAATTGCTAAAAAAAAATCAGCTCCTTTTTTAATACATCAAGAAGGTAATATTATTATTAGAGCATTACGTGATTATTTATATCATGATATAAGTGAAATATTAATAGATAATTTAAAAATTTTAAAGTTAGCAAAAAAACATATTAATATTTTAGGTAGATCAGATTTATATAATAAAATTAGATTATACAAAGGTAGTATCCCATTGTTTAGTCATTATCAAATAGAATCTCAAATTGAAACTGCTTTTCAAAGAGAAGTACGTTTATTTTCAGGTGGTTCAATTGTTATTGATACAACAGAAGCATTAACATCAGTAGATGTTAATTCATCAAAAGCTACAAAAGGAATTGATATAGAAGAAACAGCATTAAATATTAATTTAGAAGCTGCAGATGAAATTATTAGACAATTAAGATTACGTGATGTAGGAGGATTAATAGTAATAGATTTTATCGATATGTCTATTTTAAAAAATAAAAAAGCTGTTGAAAAAAAATTACTAGAAAATATTCGTCATGATAGAGCTAAAATTCAAATTAGTAATATTTCAAAATTTGGATTATTAGAAATGTCTCGTCAAAGATTAAGATCTTCTTTAAAAGAATCTAGTTATTATTTATGTCCTCGATGTCTAGGACATGGTACATTAAGAGATAATAAATCTTTATCATTATCTATTTTAAGATTAATAGAAGAAGAATCTTTTAAAAAAAATACTAAAGAAGTATATGCTATAGTTCCTGTAAAAATAGCTTCATATTTATTAAATGAAAAAAGAGAAGCAGTAAATGCTATTGAAAATAGACAAATTAGAACATTTATTATACCAAATTCTAAATTAGATACACCTAATTATTCAATTTTACGTGTTAAACATGGTGAAGATAAAAAAAATATATTTTATATTAAAAATATATTACAAAAATTAAATTCAAGTAAAAATAATATTAATATTTTAAAAAATAAGTTTTTACAAAATATTATTCATGAAAATAAAAAAATACAAAAATTAAGTACATATAATGAATTTCTTTTTAATAAAGAAGATTTTTCTATTTTTAATAGATGTAATTTAGTTTTTTTATTTTTTAAAAAAAAAAATATATTTTTAAATTTTCTCCAAAAAGAAATTTTTTATTTTAAAAAGATTATACAAATTTGTATACAAAAAATTTTTATTATAAATAAATTTTTTTTAAATAATTATAAAAAAATTTTTATTTGTAATAAAAAAAAAAAATTCAAAAAAAATACAAATTATCCTTTACAATCCATTTATTTAAATATACAAAAAAAAAAAATACCTTTTTATACAAAAAAAATTTTTTCAATTTTTGATATTAAATCAAAAAATAAAAAATTTAAGTTATATAAAATATATAATAATATAATTATTAAAAATAAAAAAGAAAATAATAATTCATCTAATTGTATAAAATCAAAAAAATTTTTAAAAACTAAAAATAATTATAGTAATTTACTATATAATAAACAATATATACAAAATAATTTTAATAAATTTATTAATATTTCTAATAATAAAAAAAATAATATATCTAATATTTCTATAGAAAATAAAATAGGTTTTAATAAATTTAAAAATTCAGTTAAAATAAATAAAATTCTATTAAATAAAGTTAAATTTAAAACTAAAAAAAATTTAATATCTAAAACTTATATAACTATTTCCGATGTTATAAATAATCATAATAGAAATATAAAAAATAATAATTTTATAAATAAAAAAAAAATATATAAAGACTGTATATTAACAAATAATAAAAAAATACAAAATAATTTTACAAATAATTATAATAATAAATTTATTAATTCATCATTTCATTTAAATAATAAAAAAGGTGCTGGAGCTCATGCAGCTAAAAAATATGCTACATCTCCAGTAAAAAGATTATAATTTTTTTTATATAAAAATTTATAATATTATAAAACATTTAAAATTAAAATTTAAAATATAATCAATATATATTAATTATATTTTAATTAAAATATTTTTTATTTTTTAATTTCAGAGAACACAACATGATTCTGAAACAAAAATATAATGTAAAAAATATGAATAGTAATTGTAAAAATTGTTTAACATATAAATTATGTATATTTTTTAAATATAAAAAATTTATTACAATTTTAAAAAAAAAAAAATTAGTCCATAAAGGAGAAATATTATTTAGAGCAAAAGAAAAAATGATTTCTTTATATACTATACAATCAGGAACTATTAAAACTTATAATTTTACTAAACAAGGAAATGAACAAATAATTAAGTTTTATTTTAAAGGTGATTTAATCGGTTTAGATAGTATCTATAATGGAATTTATAGTAATTTTATTAAAGCATTAGAAACATCAACTTTATGTGAAGTATCTTTATCAAAATTTAATAAGATTATTTTTCAAATTCCTTCTTTAGGATATAAAATAATAAAATTAATGAGTAAAGAAATTAAAATAAATTTATATTTTATATCACTTTTATCTAGAAAAAAAGCAGAAATAAAATTAGCTACATTTATATATGATTTATCTAAAAAATTAAAAATAAGAGGATATTCACATAAAGAATTTTTTTTATCTATGACTAGAAGTGATATTGGTAACTATTTAGGAATTACAGTTGAAACTATTAGTCGTATTTTAAGTAAATTAAAAAAAAGTAAAATATTAATAATTCGTGGTAAACATATTATAATTGATAATTATTTAAAATTAATTAATTTAATTAATTAATATAAATATATATTAAGTTTACTCTAGTATTTTAATATACAATGAGTAAACTTTTTTATTAAATTTTTTTTAAGATTTGATTTATAGAATTTTTTGCATCTCCAAACAACATATAACTATTGTCTTGATAAAATAAAGGATTATTAATCCCAGCATATCCTTGATTCATGCTTCTTTTAAAAATAATAATATTATTAGCTTTCCATACTTCTAAAATTGGCATTCCTGATATTGGACTATCAATATCTTCTTGTGCTAATGGATTAACTATATCATTAGCTCCTATTACTAATACGGTATCTGTATTAGTAAAATCTTTATTAATATCATCCATTTCATATACCATATTATATGGTATATTAGCTTCAGCTAATAAAACATTCATATGTCCTGGTAAACGTCCAGCTACAGGATGAATAGCAAATCTAACTTTTATATTTAATTGAGTTAATTTATTTACTATCTCAGATAATGGATATTGTGCTTGTGAAACAGCTAATCCATATCCAGGAACAATAATAATATTATTTGAACTTTTTAATATTTCTACTGTATTATCAATAGATATTTCTTTATAATTTTGTATATTTTCTTCAGAGTTAATATTCTTATTATTAATTTTCTTATTACTACCAAGTAATACATTAAAAAATGATCTATTCATACCTTTACACATTAAATAAGATAAAATAGCACCTGAAGAACCAACTAATGCACCTGTTATAATTAATAAATCATTAGTTAACATAAATCCTGAAGATGCTGCTGCCCATCCAGAATAAGAATTTAACATTGATATTACTACAGGCATATCTGCACCACCAATACTCATTATTAAATGAAAACCAAATATTAATGAAATTAAGAATATTAATCCTAAAACAATGATTTGTAACTTTATATTATTAGTATTTAAAAAAATTAACATTAAAATAAATGATATTAATAATATTAATAAATTAATTTGATTTTTAAATTTTAAATTTAAAGTTTTTGATTTAATAAATCCAGATAATTTATTAAAAGCAAGTATAGAACCTATTAAAGTAACAGAACCTATAAAAATACTAAAAAATATTTCTATTAATTGCATACCTATATTTTTATGAAAAATACTTTTTTCATATATTAATAACAAATAATTATTAAATCCTACAAGAACTGCAGTTAATCCTACACAACTATGTAATATTGCAATTAATTGAGGCATTTTAGTCATATCAATTTTTTTAGAAATACTTATACCTATAAATGCACCTAAAAAAATTGCTCCTAATATATATCCAATATTATTAACTTGTGCTTTTAATATAGTTATAATTATTGCTATAAGCATACCATTAATAGCAAATATATTACCCTTTTTAGAGGTTTCTTTTTTCGAAAGACTTGCAATACTTAATATAAATAAAATTGCTGATATAGTATATGTAAATATTAATGACCTATCAAACATTTATAAATTCTCCCTAGTTTTTAAAAAACATTTTTAACATACGTTGAGTAATAGTTAATCCTCCAAAAATATTAATACTTGATAATAATGTTCCTAAAAATGCTAATAAAATTGTAATACTATAATTATAATTAAGTTGTAAAATAGAACCAATAATAATAATACCAGAAATAGCATTTGTAACAGACATTAAAGGAGTATGTAATGTATGACTTACATTCCATACTACATAATAACCTATTATACAAGATAATAAAAAAATTATAAAATGGGGTATAACTTCATAAGGAAGAGATTCAGTCATATAGTATGTGCTAAATAATCCTATAATATATAAAAAATATTTATTTTTTAAAAAACATTTACTATGTTTTTTTTTAGAAACATTTTTTTTATTTTTAAAATCATTTATTTTTTTCATCTTATTTTTTATTTTGGATGATTGAACTTTTGGTGCTGGCCATATAACCTTATTATTATAAGTTACAGTCATATTTCTAATAATTTCGTCTTTTAAATTAATATTTATTGAACCAAAATGATTTTTAGATAATAGATTAATTAAATTAATAATATTTGTACTATATAATTGAGAAGCTTGAGGAGCTACTCTACTAGGTAAATTTGTAAAACCTATAATTTTAATATTATTATCAGTAATAATAATTTTATCTTTTTGTGTTATTTCACAATTACCCCCATGTTCAATTGCAAGATCAAAAATTATACTTCCTGGTTTCATTAATTGAATCATTTTTTTTGTAATTAAAATAGGTGCTTTTTTATTAGGAATCATTGCTGTAGTAATAATAATATCTGTTTTTTTAACTACCTTATTAAAAGATTCTTGTATTAATTGTGATTTTTTCTGAGATGAATGAGTTTTATATTCATGAATACTATCTTCTTCTTGATCTTTTAATTTTAAAAATTCAGCACCCATACTTTTAATTTGTTCTTCTACTTCTTTTCTTGTATCAAAAGCTATGACAATAGCTCCTAAACTTTTTGCTGTACCAATTGCTGATAATCCTGCAACTCCTGCACCTACTACCATAACTTTAGCAGGTAATATCTTACCTGCAGCAGTAATTTGTCCATTTAAAGTTCTTCCTAATAAATTAATTGATTCTATTATACTTCTATAACCAGATAAATTATTCATTGAACTTAAAGCATCAAAAGCTTGAGCTCTAGAAATTCTAGGTATTGCATCCATTGCAATAGTAGTAATATTTTTTTCAGCTAAAATATTTAATAAATCTTTATTTTTATATGGCCAAACAAAACTAATTAATATACTATCATTCTTTATTAATTTAATTTCCTCTTTATCAAGAGGATGAATTTTAATTATTATATTTGCATCCCAAATTTCTTTATTTTCTACAATTCTTGCTCCATTATTTTCATATTCTTGATCACTAAAAAATGAATTAATACCAGCACCTTTTTCAAGATATATTCTAAAACCTAGTTTAATTAATTTTTTAATATTTGAAGGAATCATTGCTACTCTTTTTTCTTCAAAATATTTTTCTTTTGGTATTCCAATTATCATCATAAATACTTAACCTATAATAAATTATTTATATATTTTATATAAAAAAATATTTATTTAAATTTTCAAATTATCATTTATTAAATAATTTTTCAAATTTTTATTTTGTATAAAAATATAAAATAAAATATATTATTTATTGAATGTTATTAATAATTTGAAGATTAAATCCAGAATCTAGATGAATAATTTCTCCTGTAATTCCTAAAGATAAATCAGAAGATAAAAAAGTAGCAACATTACCAATATGATTTATTGTAATAGATTCACATAAAGGACTATTTTTTTTATATAAATTAATTATATTATTAATATTTTTTATTCTAGAAGAAGCAATAGTTTTAATTGGTGCTGGAGATATCCCATTAATACGAATATTTTTATATCCAATATTACATGCTATATAACGAATATTAGCTTCTAATGAAGCTTTTGCTAAACCCATGATATTATAATTTCTTATGAATTTTTGTGATCCTAAATAGGTTAATACTATAATAGAAGATTTATTATTTAATAAATTTATACATTTTTTTACCATATATAATAAACTATAAGAATTAATATCATGAGATATTTGAAATTCTAAACGTGATGTTTCTAAAAAATTTTTTCTTAATGTATTATCAGGAGTAAAAGAAATACAATGTACAAAACCATCAAAATTTTTCCATATTTTAGATATTTTTATAAATAAAAATTTAATATCTGTATTTTTAGATAAGTCACATTTAATTATAGGATATTTTGTCATATTCTTAACTAATTTTTTAATTCTATTTTTATATTTTTTTTTTTGATATGTAAAAATTAAATTTGCTTTATGTTTATACATAACACAAGCAATACCATAAGCAATAGATAATTTATTTAAAACTCCTGTAATTAATATTTTTTTTCCTAATAATAAACTCATTTTTTTCCTCAAAAAAATATATTTTTTATTAAAAAATAATAATTAAATATATTTAAAATTTAATAAAATTAATTTTTTTTTTAAAAAAATTTGATATTTATCAGCTTTTTGATTTGTTTCACTAGACAAATGTATTATTAATTGATGTACTTTTAAATGACACAATTTTAGTGTCTATTTTTATGTAAAGGTAATAATTGATGTCCAAGATTAAAGGTAACGTTAAGTGGTTTAATGAATCTAAAGGTTTTGGTTTCATTACTCCTGAAGACGGCAGTAAAGATGTTTTTGTACATTTTTCTGCAATTCAAAGTAGTGGTTTTAAAACATTAACTGAAGGCCAAAAAGTAGAATTTGAAATTACTAACGGAGCCAAAGGACCTTCTGCAGCTAATGTTGTTGCTCTTTAAACTTTTATAGCTGTTCAGAAAGGGTTTAAAATATTATTTGCCTCTGATAAAATTTTATAATTTTTAATTATTTAAAATAGTCTTCTTATATTAAGAATATATAAATAAAAGAATTTTAAATAACATTAATAAAATAAAATTTTCAGAGGCATTATTTATTTTATAAATTTTAATAAAAATAATTTTCTGCATTATATGAAGAACGTATAAAGGGACCACATATTACTTTTTTAAAACCTAGATTTTTTGCTTTAATTTTAATTTCATTAAATTCATTTGGACTAATATAATTTGACACAGGGATATGATTTTTACTTGGTTGTAAGTATTGTCCAATAGTTAAAATATCAACTCCATTATTCTTTAAATCTTTTATAGTTTTAAATAACTCTTTTTTTGTTTCACCTAAACCTACCATTAATCCAGATTTAGTTAAAATTTTAGGAAATAAATATTTAAATCTTTTTAATAAAATTAAAGATTTTTTATATTTACCAGCAGGTCTTACTTTTTTATATAAATTTTCTACTGTTTCTATATTATGATTAAAAACATCAGGTAAAGCATTACGAAATATTTTTAAAGCTTTTTCAATACAATTTTTAAAATCAGGAACAAGAATTTCTATTTTAATTTTAGAATTTTTTTTACGTATTTTTTTTATACAATTAATAAATTGTTGTGCTCCTCCGTCATGTAAATCATCACGAGTAACTGAAGTAATAACAACATATTTTAATTTCATTAAAGATACAATACTAGCTAATTTAGAAGCTTCATATTCATCATATTTTTGTTGAGGTCTACCATGAACAACATTACAATATAAACAATTTCTTGTACATATATTGCCTAAAATCATAAAAGTTAATTGACCTTTACTAAAACATTCTATTAAATTAGGACATGATGCTTCTTCACAAATAGAATGTAATTTATTTTTTCTTAAAAAAGATTTTATTTTTTTTATTTTATTAATATTTTGAATTGAAAATTTAATTTTAATCCAATTAGGTTTTTTAGAAATTTTTTTTTTCATTTTTTTATATAAAATATATTAAATTTAATTAATACAATAATATAATATTAATTATTTATTAAAAATAAAAATTCATCTACTAAAAATTTTCTAATTTTAAATATTTTTACATTATAAATATAATTTTGTAAATTTATCATTTTTAATTGTTTTAAACCACATGGATTAATATAACTAAAAGGTAATAAATTCATATTAATATTAAATGACATTCCATGAAGAGTACATCCTTTAGAAATCTTTATACCTATAGATGCTATTTTTTTATTATTTATATATATACCAGAAATATCTTTAAAATATGAATTAGATGATATATTAAAATATAATAATATATTTATGATAGTTTGTTTTAAACAATTAATTAAAAATCTAATACTCAATTTTCTTCTCTTTAAATTTATTAAAATATACATAATTTGTTGTCCTGGAGCATGATAAGTGATTTTTCCCCCTCTATCAGTACAAAATATAGGTATATTATGATTATAACTAATTATATCGTTTATATTGGATAATTTTCCTTGAGTAAAAACAGGATAATGTTCAACTAACCATATTTCATCTAAAGTTTGATTAGATCGTGTATAATTAAAATTATACATTTTTTTATAAGTATAATACCAATGTTCTATACCAAGATTTCTTATAATAAAATTTTTATTATACATTATTATATATTAATATTTTAAATTTATATTAATTTTTACTGATGTATCCATTTATTTAACAATAATCTTATATAATCTAAAAAACGTACTAAAAAATTTCCTTTTGATACATTTTCTAATGCAATTAATGGATAATTTTCAATAACATGATTATTAATAATAAAAGTCATATGTCCTAAGATTTGATTTTTATATATAGGAGCAAAAATTTTATTATTTTTAATATGATATAAAATTTTTATTTTTTTTTCTTGATTTTTAATAATAGTTAAATATACATCATTTTTAATTCCAATTCTAACATATGATTGTCTACCATATAAAATAGGAATAGATGCTATTTTTTGATATTTTTTTATAGGATGAATTGTACGAAATGTTTCAAAACCCCAATTTAATAATTTTTTACTATTTTTTTTACGATCTTGTTCTGTTTTATCACCTAAAATTACAACAATTAATCTCATATTTCTTTTTGTTGCAGAAGCTATAATATTATAGCCTGCATCTTTAGTATGACCTGTTTTAATTCCATCTACATGTAGAGTTTTATCCCATAATAATAAATTACGATTTTTTTGATTAATATGATTAAAAGTAAAACTTTTTTCTTTATAAATAGCATATTCATAAGGAAAATCTCTTATTAAAGATTTACCCATAATAGCAATATCTTGTGCCGTTGTATATTGTCCAGATTCATCTAATCCATGTACATTTTTAAAAATAGTATTTTTTAATCCTATTTTTTTTGCATAAAAATTCATTAATTTTACGAAATTTTGTTGATTACCAGAGATATATTCTGCTATAGCTACACAAGCATCATTTCCTGATTGTAAAATAATTCCCTTTATTAAATTTTTTACAGAAATACGATCTCCTACTTTTAAAAACATCAATGATGAACCATTAAATTCAGTATTACCAGTAGCCCAAGCATTTTTACTGATAGTTACAAAATCATTACGATGTAATTTTTTTTTTGCTAAAGCTTTGCCAATTACATAACTTGTCATAATTTTTGCCAAACTAGCTGGTTTTTGAATTTTATTAGAATTTTTTTCGGTTAAAATCATACCTGTATTATAATCTATTAATATATATGATTTTGCATTAATATTTGGTTGTAATTTTACATTAAATATATCTTCGTTAGCATATATAATTGTAGAATGTAATAGTAATATAGTAATTATTAATTTTATTATTTTGAAAAAAAATTTATTAAATTTTTTATATATTTTTTTCATGTCTAATACTCATAAAAATATTCAATATTATTAGATATTTTTAAATATAATTTGTTAAATTAACATTCTATATAATTTTTTTTAAAAATGTAACTAAATTTTCAGTAAAATAATAAACATAATAAAAAAGATTATTATATATTATTTATATGAAAATTAACTTTGCAAAAAAATATAAATTTGCATTAGGTATTGAATATAATGGAACTAATTATCATGGATGGCAAAAACAAAATATGAATTATAAAAAAACTATACAAGGATATTTAGAAAAAGTTATTTCAAAAATTGCTAACCATAATATAAATATATTTTGTGCAGGTAGAACTGATATAGGTGTACATAGTATAGGACAAGTTATTCATTTTGAAACATTTAGTTTTAGAAGTGAAAAATCTTGGTTTTTAGGTATAAATAGTCTTTTACCTAATGATATAGTTGTTACATGGATAATTTCTGTAAAAAAACAATTTCATGCTAGATTTAGTGCTTTATCTCGTAGATATATATATATTATTTATAATAATACATATAAATCTGCAATATTTAATAATCTAGTTACTTTATATAGAAAAAAATTAGATATAATAAAAATGAAAAATGCAATTAAATATTTATTAGGAGAACATGATTTTACATCTTTTCAATGTAATAAAAAAAAAAATAGTTCTTCTTATAGAAAAATTATTTATTGTGATATTAAAAAATATGGAAATTATATTTTAATAGATATTAAAGCAAATGCTTTTTTATATCATATGGTAAGAAATATTGTAGGTAACTTATTAGAAATTGGTACTGGAAAAAAAAAAGAAGATTGGTTATTAGAATTAATTAAAATTAAAGATAGAACAAAAGCATCTATTACTGTAAAACCCGATGGTTTATTTTTAGTAGAAGTTAAATACCCCAAATATTTTGGTATTCCTAAATCAAATTATAATAATTACTTAATTTTTAAAAATATAAAAAAATAATTTTGTTAAAAAATATATTTTGTTAAAAAAGTAATTTTTAAAAATTTGTATTTTTTTTAAAAAAAATAAATATGTTATCTTATTTTATTTAAATAGGTAATATATCTAACTATGTTAATAGTGAATTATGTACTCATATTTATATTAATATATTGTTCTGTAATAAGTTTTTATAGAGGTTTTATAAATGAAGTATTAACTATAATTGTTTGGTTTATATCTTTTTATATATCTAAAAAATACTACCATTATATATTTGTAGTAAAAAAAATAAATAATTTCTATTTTAAAAAAATATTTTTATTATTTTTTTGTTTTATATTTATTTTAATTATAGGATTTACAATTAAAAGTTATTTAAATATAAATATTAAGAATATTTATATTAAAAATATAAATAAAATATTAGGATTATTTTTTGGTTTATTTAAAGGATTTTTAATAATCTTTATTTTTTTATATTCAATAAAACATATAGATAAAGAATTTTATAATTATTTAATTAAAAAAAATAATTCATTAATAATTATTATTATTAATAATATTTTACAAAAATATAAATATTTTTTATAAAAACATTATATTTCTATTTTACCCAGAGCGGGAATTGAACCCGCATAGCAATATAAATGCCGAGGGATTTTAAGTCCCTTGTGTCTACCAATTCCACCACCTGGGTAAAATAAAATATATTTTAGGCGCATCCCGGAATTGAACCGAAATAAAAGGATTTGCAATCCTCTGCATAACCATTCTGCCAATGCGCCTAATAAGGCTGATTATATAATAAATTATTTATGATGTATATAATATATTTAAAAATTTTTATAATATTTTTTTTATATAACTTTATAATTTTTTTCTATATAATTATATATTTATATAAAATATATAGGATATTTAAATGTTAGAAAAATTAATATTTGTGATAAATTGTGGCAGTTCATCATTAAAATTTTCAGTTATAAATCCAATAAAAAAAAAAAAAATATTATATGGTTTAGCTGAAAATTTTAATGATAAAAGTTCAATTATATGGAATTTTAATAATAAAAAAAATGAAATAACTTTTAATAATAAAATTACTCATAAATTTGTATTAAATTATATAATAAAAGAAATATTTAAAAAATATTCACTATATGATAATATTGTAGGTATTGGTCATAGAATAGTACATGGTGGAAATAAATTTACTAATTCTACATTAATTACGGATATAGTTCTTAAAGAAATAAAAAGAGCATCTGTTTTTGCGCCTTTACATAATCCAATTCAAATAGTAGGTATAAAAAAAATAAAAACAATTTTACCTCATTTAAAAAATAAACAGGTAGCTGTATTTGATACATCCTTTCATCAAACCATGCCTATAGAATCATATTTATATGGATTACCTATTAAATTTTATAAAAAATATAAAATACGTCGTTATGGAGCACATGGTACTAGTCATAAATATGTAACAAAAGTAGCAGCTAAATTTTTAAATATAGAATTAAATAATTTTAATTGTATTTCATGTCATTTAGGAAATGGTTCATCTATTACAGCAATAAATAACGGTAAAAGTATAGATACTTCTATGGGATTAACTCCATTAGAAGGATTAGTTATGGGAACTAGATGTGGAAATATTGATCCAGCAATTATTTTTTACATGTATGATAAATTAAATTTTAATATAAATAAAATATATAATATTTTAACTCAAAAATCAGGTATGTTAGGACTAACAAATATTACTAGTGATTTTAGATATATTGAAGAAAATTATTATAAAAATAAAAATATTAAAATCGCTACTAATGTATTTATACATAGTTTAATTAAATATATAGCTTCTTATAGTGTATTAATGAATAATAAAATAAATGCAATAATTTTTACAGGTGGAATTGGAGAAAATAGTGTATTAATTAGAGAAAAAACTATAAAAAAATTAAAAATTTTAAAATTTTTTATTGATAAAAATTTAAATTATAAAACTAAACAAGGTAAAATGGGAATTATAAGTACTCATTTAAGTATACCAATATTAGTTATACCTACAAATGAAGAATTAATGATAGCACAAGATACATTTAAAATTATTAATAATCTAAAATATTAATTTTTAAAAAATTTAAAAGGTAATAGTAATGTTTAAAAAAAAAGTTATTATGTCTATACCTTTAGATATAGATATACATTTTTTTACAAGTATTAATTTAGGATTTTTAAAAATTATAGAAGATAATAAATTAAAATGTAATTTTTTTAAACCTATTTCTAAAATAGAATATTATAATTTTAATTATACTAATAATATTTTAAATACATGTAATTTTTCTAATATAAAATCCATTAATCCAATAAAAATTAATGATATTAATGTATTTAAAAAAAATATTAGTTATAATAATATTATTAATAATATAATAAAAAAATCTTTAAAAAATAAAGATAATACTTCTATTCTATTTATAGAAGGAATAATACCTATTTATATTAAACAATTAATATTTCAATTAAATTGTGATATAGCAAATATTTTTAATGCAAAAATAATTTTTGTTACATCAATGTCTAAAATAGAAAATAATTTAGAAAAAATAAAATCCAAAATTAATATTCTTTTTAAAGAAAAAATACATAATTTTAATATTCAAAATATATATTTATTAATTAAAAATCCATATGAATACCAAAATAATAATCCTTTTTTTTATAATTTAAATATTTTTAAAAATTTTATTTATAAAAAAAAAAATAATTTTATACATAAAAAAAATTTTATTTATAAAAAAAATAATATTATATTGATTCCGTGGTTAAAAAATTTTGTATTTGGTATTAATATGAAATTAATATTTAATTATTTAAATTGTAATATTATTAATAATAATAAATTTCAAAAAATTAAATATATTATTTACTTAGATAAAAAAATTTTTATAGAACAAAAAAAATTTAAAAAATCATTATTAATTCTTTCATTAAAAGATTATAAAATTATAAAAATATTATATGAAATATTATCTAAAAATATTTTTTTTGGTGCAATTTTATTCACAGATTTTGTAAAAAATAAAAAATATGATTATTCTAATAAAATAATTGATAATATCATTAATATTATTATTAATAATAATATGTCTTTATTTTATATAAAATATAGTTTATATAATACTTTTATAAAATTAGAAAATATTTACAAATTTAATTTTCCTATAAATGATTTAAATTTAATAAATAACATAATTAAATATATTCAATTATATATTCCTTCAAATATTTTAAATTATAAAATTTTAAATTATAAATTTTATATTTCTCCATTTATTTTTAAATTTAATTTAATAAATAAAGCAAATAAATTTACAAAGACCATTTTATTACCAGAAGGTAATGAATTAAGAACTATAAAAGCAGCATCTATATGTTCTGAAAAAAATATTGCTAATTGTATTTTATTAGGAAAAATTAAAGAAATATATAAAATTTCTAAAAAAAATAATGTAAATATTGATAATATTAATATTATTGATCCAGATTCTATAAGAGATAATTATATAGAAAAACTAATGTTTCTTAGAAGAAATAAATTATCAAATAAATATGAAGCTATAAAATTATTAAAAGATAATATGTTTTTAGCTACTATGATGTTAAAAGAACATAAAATTGATGGTATAGTTGCAGGTGCTAGTACTACTACAGCTAATACTATTAGACCTGCATTACAAATTATTAAAACTTTACCTGAATATTCTATTGTTTCATCTATATTTATTATGTTACTATCAAATGATATATTAATATATAGTGATTGTGCAATTAATCCTAATCCCAATTATAAACAATTAGCCGAAATAGCTATACAATCAGTTAAAACTAGTAAATTATTTGATTTTAAACCTAAAGTAGCTATGATTTCTTATTCAACAGGTAATTCAGCAAAAGGTTTAGAAGTAGAAAAAGTATATAAAGCTACAAAATTAGTACAAAAAATATTACCTAACCTTTTAATAGATGGACCTTTACAATATGATACAGCTATTTCAAATGATGTTGCTAAGTATAAAGCACCAAATTCATTAGTTGCCGGTAATGCTAATATTATTATTTTTCCAGATCTTAATACTGGTAATACTACATATAAGGCAGTACAAAGATCTTCTAATACTATTTCTATAGGTCCTATTTTACAAGGTATTAAACAACCCATTAATGATCTTTCTAGAGGTGCTTCTATTGAAGATATTATATATACTATTGCAGTTACTGTAATTCAGGCTAGTAAAATATCTTAAAATTTAATTAATTATTTAAATAATATTTATTAATATAATTTAAATTATTATCAAATTCATAAATAATAGGTATTCCTGTTGCTATATCTAAATTAATAATATCTTTATCATTTATATTTTCTATATGTTTAATTAATGCTCTTAATGAATTACCATGAGCAACAATTAAAATACTTTCTTTATTCATAATTTTAGGAGATATATGATGGTTCCATATATATATAACTCTTTTTAAGGTTATATATAAACTTTCTGTAAGAGGTAATTGGGAATCTTCTAAATGAGAATATTTTTCATCAAATCTAGGCCATCTTAAATCATCTCTAGAGAGAGGGGGGGGTGATATATTAAAACTTCGTCTCCATTGTTGTACTTTTTCTATACCAAATTTTTTTGCAGCTTGATTTTTATTTATCCCCTGTAATTTTCCATAATGTCTTTCATTTAATCTCCATGTTTTTTTTACAGGAATCCATAATTGATTTAACTCTTTAAGAGTTAACCATAAAGTACATATAGCTCTTTTTAAAAACGATGTATACGCATAATTAAATTTAAAATTATTTTTTTTTAAAATTTTTCCAGCTTGTTTTGCTTCAATTTCACCCTCCTTAGATAAGGAAACATCTTGCCACCCAGTAAATAAATTCTTTTTATTCCATTCACTTTCCCCGTGACGTAATAAAACTAGTCTCATATTAGACATATATTTTTTTCCTTCTAAAGATAGATCTTTTGATTTTAGATATCAAAAGAATAACCACAATTACACTTATTTTTAAAATATGTATTTTTAATAATAAATTTTGATTCTTCTATACTTTCAGTATAATCAATTATACTACCTGATAAATATTGTAAACTGATTTCATCAATAATAATATTTACACCTAATGATTTTATTAAAAGATCATGTTTTTTTATTTTTTTATCTAATATGAAATCATATTTAAAACCGCTACAACCTCCTCCTATAATAAATACTCTAAAATTTATATTTTCATGATTTATAGTTTTTATTTTTTTTGCTGCTTTATTTGTTAAAGTTATTGGCATAAATTACTATATAAATACCTATTAATTTGATTAATTACTAATTTTTATGATTTTATTATAAATTTTAGATTTATAACGAGAAGCTTTATTTTTATGAATTAAATTTTTTTTTACTTGTTTATCTATCAAAGACTGCATTTTTATAAATGTTTTTTTAGATAATGTAATATTTTTTTCTAATATTGCATTATTAACTTTTTTAATATAAGTTTTTAACATGGAACGATATTTGATATTATTTTTTCTTTTTTTTTCTGATTTCAAAATTCTTTTTTTAGATGATTTTATATTAGCCATATAGTATTATTCAATAATAATTATATTTATAATATTTCATATAAATGAAATATTTACATAAAATAATATTATATAGAATTATCTTAAATAAATAAAATAAAAAATTTATATTTCTAAAAAAAATTAAAATAAAAAATTATGAATATAAAAAATAAATTACAATTAAATTTACCAAAAACAAAATTTCCAATGAAAGCTAATTTAGTAGTTAATGAGTTAATAATATTAAAACAATGGCAGAAAGATAATTTATATGAAAAAATTTTAGATAAAAAAAAAAATAAAAAAAAATTTATTTTACATGATGGTCCACCTTATGCAAATGGTGATATCCATATTGGACATGCTTTTAATAAAATTTTAAAAGATATTATTTTAAAAGCTAAAAATATGGATGGTTATTATACTCCTTTTATTCCTGGATGGGATTGTCATGGTTTACCTATAGAACAACAAGTAGAAAAAATCTTAAAAAATAAAAAAAATATTTCTAAAAAACAATTTAGAATTGAATGTCGAAAATATGTTTTAAAACAAATTTCTAAACAAAAAAAAGATTTTATAAGATTAGGAATCTTAGCTGATTGGTTACATCCTTATTTAACAATGGATTTTATAACAGAAGCAAATATTATACGTACTTTAGGTAAAATTATTAAAAATAATTATATATATAAAGGTAAAAAACCTGTATTTTGGTGTACAGAATGTCTTTCTTCTTTAGCAGAGGCAGAAGTTAATTATATTAAAAAAAATATACTTACTTGTTATATTAAATTTACTGTTATAAACAATAATTTTTTAAAAAATATTTTAAATTTAAAAGAAAAATATAATAATATCTCTTTTTTAATATGGACTACTACTCCATGGACATTACCAGCTAATCAAGCAATTGTTATAAATCCAAAAATATATTATCAATTAATTCAAATTGATAAAGATATTATCATTATATCAAAAAAATCAACTAATATTGTTATGAATAAAACAAATATTACAAATTGGAAAATTTTAGGAGAAATTAAAGGAAAAAATTTTAAAAATTTATCAATATATAATCCTTTTAATAATAAACTTTCATATTTAATTATAGATAATTATGCTTCTGAAAGTTCAGGTACTGGTATTGTTCACATAGCTCCTAATCATGGACTAGATGATTATAATATATGTAATAAATATAATATAAAATGTATAAAAAATATTATAGATAAAAAAGGATTTTTTATCAAAAATATTCATCCTAAATTAAATAATATAAATGTTTTTCACTCACAAAAAATAATATTTGATATTTTAAAAAAGAAAAATGCACTATTTATAGTAGATAATTATACACATAAATATCCTTATTGTTGGCGTCATAAAATACCAATTATTTATATATCTACTCCACAGTGGTTTATAAATATAGATAAAAATAATTTTAGAAAATTAATAAAACAATCAATAAAAAAAGTAAAATGGATTCCTGATTGGGGATATAAAAGAATGTCTATTATGTTAGATAAAAGACCTGATTGGTGTATTTCTAGACAAAGAATTTGGGGGATTCCAATACCTTTATTTATTAATAAAAAAACACAAAAAATACATGATAATACATTAGAATTTATTGAAAAAATAGCTTGTATGATTGAAAAAAATGGTATACAAGCATGGTGGGATTTAAATATTGAAAAATTTTTAGGTAATGATTATATTTTTTATGAAAAAGTTACTGATATTTTAGATGTATGGTTTGATTCTGGTTCTACTTATAATTCAATTATAAAACACATTAAACAGTTTAAAAATTGTACTATTAATATGTATTTAGAAGGAACAGATCAATATCGAGGATGGTTTATATCATCATTAATTATTTCATTAATTATTAACAATCATCCTCCTTATAAAACTGTTTTAAGTCACGGATTTACTGTAGATAGTCAAGGTAAAAAAATGTCTAAATCTTTAGGTAATATTATTAAACCTCAAGATATTATTAATAATTTAGGTAGTGACATTCTTAGATTATGGGTAGCTTCTACAGATTATTCAAATGAAATTAATATATCTAACGATATTTTAAAAAGAACTACTGAAAGTTATAGACGTATTCGTAATACAATAAGATTTTTATTATCAAATCTATATGATTTTGAACCAAATATTAATATTATAAAACCTGATAAAATGATAATTTTAGACAAATGGATTATTAATAGAACAAAAGTTATACAAAATAAAATTATAAAATATTATCGGATTTATAATATAAAAAATATTGTTAAAAAAATAATACAATTTTGTTCTATAGATTTAGGTTCTGTGTATTTTGATATAATCAAAGATAGACAATATACATTTAAAAAATGTAGTTTAGAAAGATTAAGTTGTCAAACTGCTTTATATATGATTTTAGAATCTTTAGTTAGATGGATTGCTCCAATTTTATCATTTACAGCTCATGAAGTTTGGAATTATATTCCTGGTTTAAGAAGTAAATATATTTTTACAGAAGAATGGTATTCTAATTTATTTTATATTTCGTCTAAAGATATTATGAATTATGAATACTGGAATGATATTTTTCATTTTAAAAATGAAATTAATCAAATTATTGAATTAGCAAGAAATCAAAAAATAATTAAAAGTTCTTTAGAAGTTGATTTAACTGTTTTTGTAAAAAAAGATATTTATAATAAATTAATTTTATTAGGATCAGAATTACGTTTTTTATTATTAATTTCTAACATTAAAATTTTTTTAGAAAAAAAAGTTATTAACAGTAAATTAATACAAAAATTTACAATTATTAAATCAAAATATTTAAAATGCCAACGTTGTTGGTATCACTCAAAATACATAATTAATAATATTTGTAACCGTTGTCAATTAAATACTATAGGAAATGGAGAAAAACGTTTGTTTATTTAAATTTTTTAAAAAAAAAAAAATATTTAATATTTATATTATATTATTAATAATAATAGATATTTTAAGTAAATTTTTAATTATTAAAAATATAAAATTACATGAATCTTTTTATGTAAATGATTATATAAATTTTATTTATATACAAAATTATGGTATAAATTTAGGTTTTTTTAAAAAAAATAAAATTATTATTTATTTTTTAATTATTCTAAGTATAGTATTTTTGATTTATATTAGATTTTCTTTTACAAATCAAAATATTCAGTTATCATATAATTTAATAATTAGTGGTATATTAGGTAATTTAATTAATAGAATTTATTATGGTTTTGTAATAGATTTTATTAATATACATATTTTAGATTATCAGTTACCTATTTTTAATTTTGCAGATATCTTAATTTTTATTGGTTTTATTTTTATATTAAAAAAATATATTATTTTTTAATATAAAAATAGTATATTTTACAGGTTTATTATTTTATGAATAAAAATTATATTCGTTTAGCTATAGCAGGTATTAATGGTCGTATGGGTAAAAGTATTTTAGAAATATTAAATAATAAAGTTACAAAAAATATTTCTTTAAATGGAGTTATAGAAAAATTATCTAATTTAAAAAAAAAAAAAACAATTATTTATAAATCTAATACTTTAAATATTAAATCTAATTTAATTGATATTATAAATGATTTTGATGTTTTAATAGATTTTACTAATCCTGAATCAACAATGAAAAATCTTAATATATGTAAAATATATAATAAAAAAATTATAATTGGTACTACAGGTTTTAATAAAAAACAAAAATCAATAATAAAAGAAACATCAAAAAATATATCTATTATTTTATCTTCTAATTTTAGTTTAGGTATTAATATTTTATTACAAATTTTAGAAAAAATAACAAAAATTATTTGTAAAAATAATTTAAAAAATTCTATGGATATAGATATAATAGAAAAACATCATAAAAATAAAATAGATTCACCTTCTGGGACAGCTTTATCATTAAAAAATATTATAATAAGAACTTATAAAAAATTTAATATTTTAAAAAATATTAAATGTCATTCTATTCGAGCTTCAGATTTATATGGAGAACATAGTATTTTATTTTCTTTTATTGGAGAACAAATTGAATTAATTCATAATGTTTCCAATAGAAAACCATTTGCAGAAGGTTCAATCAAAGCTGCTATTTGGATTTATAAAAAACCAGCTGGTATGTATAATATGAAACATGTATTAAAAATATAAAATAATAAAATTTTGTACAAATAAATTAAATAATTTATATATAAAAAAATAATTTTATAAATTTAAATGTTAATATATATTTATTATTTTATTAAAAAATCTATATGATATAATCTATTAATTTTAAAAGGATGATATTGAATATCTATAATTTGAACTTTAAATAAATTATTTTTTTCATCACTTAAATTAAGTGTTTTTTTTTTTTTAAAAAACTCTTCTAATTTAATATTAATTAAATCATTATTATTTATAATAATAAGTATATTTTTTATATTTTTTCCGTATATTACTGAAGGAATTTTATCTTTTTTTCTTAAACGTCTACTAAAACTTTTTCCTGTTTTGATTCTTTTTGAAAATTTTATTTTATGCATATTTTATGTCTCAATTCTAATTAATTAATTAATATAATTTTTTAGCAGTATTTAATAAATCATTTTTAAAAATTTTTTTCATATTTAAAATAGCATCTATAATATCATGATGTACCATTTTATCGTTTTGAGTACCTATACATCTACCTTTATATCCTTTATATAAAAGTTCTACCGAATAAGAACCCATTCTAGATCCTAAAATACGATCATATGCTACAGGAGATCCCCCTCTTTGAAGATATCCTAAAACTGTAGTTCTTGTTTCACGTTTAGTTTTTCTTTGAATAAAACTTGCTAGTTTATTAATATCACAAATAAATTCTGTAATCAATACTATTGCATGTTTTTTACCTTTTTCTATTCCCGATTTAATTTCTTTAACTAAATCATCTTGATTATAATAAATTTCTGGTAAAACAATAAATTCACAACCACCTGCTATGGCCGCAGCTAAAGTTAAATCTCCACAATTTCTACCCATAATTTCTATTATAGAAATTCTTTGATGAGAAGTAGAAGTATCTCTTAATTTATCTATTGCTTGTACTATAGTTTCTAAAGCTGTAAAATAACCAATACTATAATCAGTACCAACAACATCATTATCTATTGTACCTGGTATACCAATACAGGGGAAACCCATTTCAGTTAATAATTTAGCTCCCATATAAGTACCATCTCCACCAATTACAACTAATGCACTAATTCCATGTTTTTTCATATTATTAATAGCAATAGAACGTATTTTCTTATTTTTAAATTGAGGAAACCGTGCTGATCCTAAAAAAGTACCTCCTTTATTAATAATATCAGAAACACTATATCTATTAAGTTTAATAATATCATTATTATATAATCCTATATAACCATTATATATTCCAAATACTTCAATATTATAACTAATAGCAGTTCTAACAACACCTCTTATAGCTGCATTCATACCAGGTGCATCTCCCCCACTTGTAAGAACGCCAATTTTTTGAATCATAAAATACCTCAAAATATATAATTTGATTAATAATTATTTTTTAAAAAAACCTTTATATTTTTTAGATACAATAGAATACGGATCTTGATGTATAATTATATCTGAATAAGGAAATTTTTTATGTAAAGCATTTTCTATTTTTTTTGCAATTGAATGTGATTCTAATAAAGGTAAATTATCTTCTAATACTAAATGAAGTTGTATAAAACGAGTAGGACCTGATTGTCTTGTTTTTAATAAATGTGCTCCTTTTACTTTAGGCCAAAATTTTATTAAATCTATTATAATTTTTTTTTCATTATCTGGTAATGATCGATCTAATAAAGATTGTATGGCTTTATATCCTACTTTAAAAGAATTATAAAAAATAAATATACTAATAATTAACGCTATAAGAGAATCTGCTTGTTTGACATTAAAAATATTTAATATTAAAGCTAATAAAATTGCAGTATTAATTAATATATCTGATTCATAATGAATCATATCAGCATGAGTTGCTTGACTATTTGTTTTTTTTATTACTTTTTTTTGAAAAATTACTAATATTAAAGTTAAAAGAAATGAAATAATAATAACAAAAATTCCTATTATTGGATAATATATTTTAACAGGATGATATATATAATATATGCTATTTAAAAATAAAAATATTGCTGTTCCACAAATAAAAATACTTTGAGCTAAAGCAGATAATGATTCTGCTTTACCATGACCAAAGGTATGTTCTGAATCTGCTGGTTGTAAAGAATAATATATAATTAATAAATTAATTGTTGAAGACGCAATATCAATTAATGAATCTACAGATGCTGTTAACATACTTATAGATTTAGTCCCCCACCAAGCTAATAATTTTAACAATAGTAATGTAGTAGATAATAAAATTGCTAAATTTGTAGATTTAGTAATTAATTTATTATATTCACTTTTTTTTATTTTTAAAGAAATTTTATTACATATATTATTTATATTCATAATTAATTCCTTTTATTATTTTTAATAAAATTATTTAATTTTAAATTTAATTAATAATAAATTATTTTAACATTATTTTTTTATATACAAAAATATGTTAAATTTTAATTTATATCTTGCATATTAAATAATATATAATAATTATGTTAGAATAGAAAATTTAATACATTTAAAATATGAAAACATTTAATGAAAAAACATTTCAAGGTATGATTTTAATTTTACAAAATTTTTGGTCTCAACAAGGTTGTAGTATTATTCAACCAATTGATATAGAAGTAGGAGCAGCAACATCTCATCCAATGACTTGTTTGTATACTATAGGTAGTAAACCAATAAAAATAACTTATATACAATTATGTAGAAGACCATCTGATGGTAGATATACTCATAACTCTAATAGATTACAACAATATTATCAATTTCAAGTTATTATGAAACCCCCACCTTATAATTTTCAAGATTTATATTTTAAATCTTTAGAAATATTAAAATTAGATTTAAAAAATAATGATATTAAATTTATAGATGATAATTGGGAAAATCCTTCTCTAGGTGCGTATGGAATTGGTTGGGAAATATGGTTAAATGGTATTGAAATTACACAATTTACATATTTTCAAAAAATGGGTGGAATAGATTGCAATCCAATTACAGGAGAAATTACTTATGGTTTAGAAAGACTAGCTATGCATTTACAAAATGTAGATAATATTTTTCAAATTATATGGTATAAACATAATAATAAATTTATTACTTATGGTGATTTTTTTTATCAAAATGAATTTGAACAATCTACTTATAATTTTGAATATACAGATGTTAATTTTATTAGTTTATGTTTTAAACAATATGAAAAAGAAATTGATATTTTATTAAAATTAAAAAAACCATTAATTTTTCCTGCATATGAAAAACTTTTAAAAGCCTCACATTGTTTTAATTTATTAGAAGCACATAAATTTTTATCTCATACAGAAAGACAAAGATATATTTTAAAATTACATAATATGACTAAATTAATTATGATAAAATATCATAATCTTATAAATTAAAATTCTTAATAATTAGGTAATATAATTTTATGGATAATAATATTTTATTATTAGAAATAAGTATAGAAGAAATACCAGCTAATTATTTATTAAAATTATCTCAAATAGTTTTAAAAAATTTTAAAAACGAATTAAAAAATAATTTTTTTATATATAAAAAAATAAAATTTTTTTGTACTTTAAGACGTATTGCTATAAAAATACATTTATTAAACTTAATACAAAATCAATCTAATTATATAATTAAAGGTCCATTTATAAATAATAAAAAAGAAATTTTTATAAATCAAAAAGTAAAACTTTGGATGAAAAAATTTAATATTTCAAATAAAAATCATATATTTTTTAAAAATAATTATATTTTTTATCAAAAAAAAAATAAAAAACTACATATTAAAAACTTATTATCTATTATGTTAATAAATTCTTTAAAAAAAATTAATTCTTTTCCAAATTTTATGTATTGGGAAAAAAATATATTTAAATTTATTAGACCTATAAGAAATATAGTATATGTTCTTGGTACAGAAAATTTAAAACAAAAATTTTTAAATATTAAATCTAATAATATTATTCAAGGACATAGATTTATGTGTAACCGAAAAATTATTTTAAAAAATGCCAAAGAATATGAAAATTTATTATTTAAAAAAGGTAAAATTATTGTTGATTTTATAAAGCGTAAAAATATTATTATTAATAATTTAAAAAAAATTACAAATAATTTAAATGCAATTGTAAAAATTAATAATTTTTTTTTAGAAGAATTAACTTCTATGGTTGAATGGCCTGTACTTTTAATAGGAAAATTTAATAAAAAATTTTTAATTTTACCATCAAAAATATTAGAATATATAATGATAAAATATCAGAGATATATTCCCTTATATGATAAAAAAAATAATTTATTACCTTATTTTATTATATTAACAAATATAGAAACAAAAAATCATCAAATGATTATTAATAGTAATGAAAAAGTACTAATTTCAAAATTTGAGGATATTAAGTTTTTTTTAAAAAATGATTTAAAAATAAAATTTGAAAATTTTTTAGAAAAATTAAAAAATATTATTTTTCAAAAAAAATTAGGTAATTTATTTGAAAAAACTATTCGTATTGAAATTATATCTAAATATATTGCTAAGAAAATTCCAAATGTTAATTATTTAAATTGTATTAGAGCAAGTAGATTATCTAAATGTGATTTAGCTACACAAATGTTTTATGAATTTCCAGAATTACAAGGTTTAATTGGTATGTATTATGCTAAATATAATAAAGAAAATCCAGATGTTATTATAGCTATAAAAGAACAGTATCAATATAAAAAAAATGATTTAATACCTACAAATATTATTTCTTGTATTTTATTTATTGCGGATAAAATAGATACTATAGTAGGTATTTTAAGTATACCTTTAATTCCTAAAGGTGATAAAGATCCTTATGCTATAAAAAATATTACTTTATTTATTATACGTATTATAATTAATAATAAATTACAAATTAATTTAGTTAAAATTATTATTTTAAGTTTATCATTATATAATAAAAAGAATAATTTTTACAAAAAAGAAAATATAATTAGTATATTATCTTTTATATATAAAAGATGTCAGAATTGGTATATATCTTTAGGTTATAAAAAAAATATTATTTTATCTGTTATAGATAATAAAAAAGATAATTTATTAATTTTGGATTGTAAAATAAAAATTTTAGATATGTTTTTCAAAATTGAAAAAAAACAAAGTAAACTTTTAATTTTAACTTATAAAAGAATTAATAAAATGTTATTAAAAAATGATACAAATATAAATACTAATACTAATATTAATATTTATTTATTAAAATATAAAGAAGAATTTACATTATTTAATCATATACGTAAATTATCTAAAATTATAAAATATAAAATAAAAAATAAAGAATTTTATAAAATATTACTAATATTATCTGAATTATTTTATCCTGTAAATAATTTTTTTGAAAAAGTAACGATTAATCATAAAAATAATGAAATTAAAAGAAACAGAATTTTAATACTAAGTAAAATTAAAAATTTTATGTTAAAAATAAATAATTTAAGTAGATTATATTAGTTTTAATTTTTTTAATGTTATTTCTAAAATTTTTTGATTACATTTTTTTAGTGGAGTCATGGGAAGTCTCATTTTATCACTAAAAATTAATCCTAATCTTTTTGCTACCCATTTAACTGGTATAGGGTTAGTTTCAATAAATAGTTGATGATGTAATATATTTAAGTGTTGATTTATTTTTTTTGCTTGAAAAAAATTATTGTTTTTTATACAATCATAAAAAGTTTTCATTTCTAAAGCTGCAATATTAGCTGTTACAGAAATAATTCCATCACCACCTAATAACATAAAGTCTAATGCAGTTTTATCATCTCCACTAATTAAAAAAAATTTCTTTTTAATTAAATTTTTAATTTTATTAACACGAGATAAATCTCCAGTAGCTTCTTTAATACCTATAATATTATTAATTTCTGAAAGTTTATATATAGTTTCTGGTAATAAATCACATCCAGTACGTGATGGAACATTATATAATATTTGAGGCAATTTTGTACTATTAGCTATTTTTTTAAAATGTTGATACAAACCATCTTGAGTAGGACGATTATAATATGGAGTTACATTTAAACATCCAATAATACCTGAATTTTCTAAATCAGATATCATAGATATACTTTTAGATGTTGAATTAAATCCCGTACCTGCTATAATAGGTATTTTATCTTGAGCTAAATCTAATGCATACATTATGATACTTATACGTTCTTTATAGGTAAACGTAGAAGATTCTCCCGTTGTCCCCATAATAACAATAGCTTTAGTACCACTACTAATATGATAATCAATAAGTTTTTTAAAACTTTTTTTACAAATATTACCATTAATATCCATTGGAGTTATAAGTGCTACAATACTTCCCGTAAACATTAGATTATAATCCATACTATTTATATTTAAGATTTAATAATAATATCAAATTTAAAATAAATAAACAAATTATTATAATTATACTATTTTGTAAATATTTACAATACAAAAAATTTATAATTTATAAAAATTATTTTTTTTTATTTTAAAATTTTTTAAAATTTTTTAAAATTTTATCTATTTTATTTTGTACTTCTTTTATAGAAGTCGTATTATTAATCTTTTTATATAAAAAATTTTTTTTTACAAATTTTTTTTTATAATATTTAATTAATGGTTTAGTTTGTTTTAAATATTCTTTTAAACGATTATTAATAGTTATAATATTATCATCTGTTCTAGTAATTAATTTTTCTCCAGTAATATCATCTCTATTTTTAATTTTAGGAGGATTAAAAACTATATGATAAGTTCTTCCTGAAGGTAAATGTATTCTTCTACCTATAATTCTTTTAATAATTTCATTATTTGGAACATATAATTCTAAAATTATATTAATATGAATTTTTTCTCTTTTTAAAATATGGGCTTGTACAATATTTCTAGGAAAACCATCTAATAAAAAACCTTTATTACAATCTATATTTGACAATCTTGTTTTCATAATTTTAAAAGTTATGTGATCAGGAATCATATTTCCTTTATTAATAAAATTACTCAATTTTTTAGTTAATAATAAATCATTATTATTTAATAAAAAATTTCTTATCATATTACCTATAGAAATATTAGCTAAATTATATTTTTCAGATATAAATCTAGCATAAGTCCCCTTTCCTACTCCAGGAGGTCCTAATAAAATAATACGCATTTAATTATTTTCTCATTTTAAAAAAATGTAAAATATTTTTTTTCAAATATATTAATTTCTTTAGAATACTTCATAGTTAAATCTATTTGATCTAATTTATTGGTAATAAAATTAATTATATCTTTTTTCATTTTAAATGTAAAAGATTGATTATTTAAAGTAATTTTTTTATTAATTAAATTTATATAACAAAAGATTCCAGGAAATTTTTTAACAATAGAAAATAATTTTTCAATAATATTTTTTTCTAAAGTAATTAATAATAATTTATTATTAATTGCATTATTATAAAATATATCTGCATAACTAGAAGAAATAATAGTATGAAAACCATAATCTAATAATGCCCATGGTGCATGTTCTCTTGAAGAACCACAACCAAAATTTTCTTTAGTTAATAAAATTTTAGCATTTTGAAATTCTTTTTTATTTAAAATAAAATTCGGATTAATGATATTATTTTTACCATTTAAATATCTCCAATTATAAAATAAATTTTTACCAAATCCTTTTTTATTATTTTTTTGTAAAAATTGTTTTGGTATAATAACATCTGTATCGATATTAGAAATATCTAATGGAACTATAATACCATTATAATAAAAATTTTTTTTCATAATTTATTTTTTATAAAGAGTTAATATTAATAAAATAACCATATATAGCTGTTATAGCCGCTATAATAGGACTTACTAAATGAGTTCTACTATTACGTCCTTGACGTCCTTCAAAATTTCTATTACTAGTAGATGCACATCTTTCACCAGATTTTAATTTATCACCATTCATAGCTAAACACATAGAACAACCTGAATATCTCCATTCAAAACCAGCATTTTTAAAAATTTTATCTAATCCTTCTTGTTCTGCTTGTTTTTTTACCATATTAGAACCAGGGACAACTATAGCTTTAACATGATGAGCAACTTTTTTACCTATAAGAATATTTGCAGCAGATCTTAAATCTTCAATTCTTGAATTTGTACAAGATCCAATAAAAACTTTATTAATTTTTATATTAATTAATTTTTTACCTTCATATAAATCCATATATTTTAATGCTTTAATAGCTAATTTTCTTTTATTCATATCTTTATAAGAATTAATTAAAGGTATACGTTCATTTATACCTATAGTTTGTTCTGGATTAGTACCCCAAGAAATTTGAGGTGTTAATTTTGAAATATCAATATTAATAACTTTATCAAATTTAGCGTCATAGTCACTATATAATGTTTTCCAATATTTTTTTGCTTGTACCCATAATTTTTTTTTAGGAGTAAATTTTTTATTTTTTAAATATTGTAAAGTAATATTATCTGGTGCAATTAATCCTGCTTTAGCTCCCATTTCAATAGACATATTACATAATGTCATTCTAGATTCCATACTTAATTGTTTGATAATATTACCACTATATTCAATAATATATCCATTACCTCCACTAACACCTACTTTTTTAATAATTGATAAAATAATATCTTTTGCTGTAATATTGATAGGTATATTACCAATAATATTGATTATCATATTTTTAGCACGATTTTGTTTTAAAGTTTGAGTAGCTAAAACATGTTCTACTTCTGAAGTTCCAATACCAAAAGCTAATGAACCAAATGCTCCATGTGTTGAAGTATGTGAATCACCACATACAATAACCATACCTGGTAATGTAATACCTTGTTCAGGACCTATAACATGCACTATTCCTTGTAGAGGATGATAAAGATCATATAATTTTATATTAAATTCTTGACAATTTTGAATAAGTTTTTCCATTTGTTTTTTTGCTATATTTCCAGAAGCATTAATATCTTTAACTTTTGTAGAAACATTATGATCCATTGTTGCAAATGTTTTTTCTGATCTATAAACTTTTCTATTTCTATTTCTTAAACCCTCAAATGCTTGAGGAGAAGTTACTTCATGAATAAAATGTCTATCAATATATAATAAATTCATATTATTTTTTATATTACAAATAATATGTCTATCATATATTTTTTCGTATAATGTTTTTCCCATCTTTATTACCATATTAAATTGATTCTATAATTAATGTGCCTATATCATCAGTTGTAACTATTTTTTCTTTAGAATTGTTTATAGATAAATCTTTAGTTCTATAACCTAAATTTAAAATTTTTTGAATAGCATTTTTAATTTTTATATATATTTTTTCTTCTTTTAAAGAAAATTTAATTAACATTGCTAATGATAAAATTTGTGCAATAGGATTAGCTATATTTTTTCCAGCAATATCAGGAGCTGATCCTCCAGCAGGTTCATATAAACCAAAATAATTTTGATTAAAACTAGCTGAAGGTAAATTACCTATTGATCCAGTAATGACTGCACATTGATCTGAAATTATATCTCCAAATAAATTTGGACATAATATAACATCAAATTGTGAAGGATTTTTTATTAATTGCATAACAGCATTATCAATATACATATGTTGTAATTTAACTGATTTATATTTTTTAGATATTTCTGTTACAACTTCTCTCCATAATATGGAAGTTTGTAAAACATTTGCTTTATCAATAGAACAAATTTTTTTTTTTCTTTTTAAAGCTATATTAAAAGCAATATGTGCAATTCTTTCTATCTCAAATCTTGAATAAGTTTCAGTATCAAATGCATATTCATTTTTTCCATTACCTTTTCTACCATTTAATCCAAAATATATACCACCTATTAATTCTCTAATACAAATAATATTAAATCCTTTATTTAAAATTTTTTCTTTTAAAGGACTTAAAATACTTAAGTTCTTATAACAAAAAGAAGGACGTAAATTTACAAATAAATTAAAATATTTTCTTAATTTTAATAATGAACCTTTTTCAGGTCTTTTATTTAAAGGTAAATAATCCCATTCTGGCCCTCCTACTGATCCTAATAATATGGCATCAGATTTTTCACAACCATTTAATGTTATTTTGGGTAATGGATCATCAAATTTATTAATTGCACTTCCTCCTATATAATAGGTATCAATAATTATTTTTTTTTTTATATATTTTTGAATTTTTTCTAATACTTTAATTGCTTGTTTCATTACTTCAGGACCAATACCATCTCCTGGTAACACAGCTATTTTAAATATATTTGACATAATTATCTCTACATTTTAAGATTGATTAATTTTTAAAATATTTTTTTGTACTTGATTTGATCTCCATATACTATTGAGACAATTAATAATTGCTATTACTGAAGCTTTTATAATATCTTTAGAAAAACCAATTCCATTAAATATTTTTGTTTTATATTTTATTTTTATGTTTACTTCTCCTATAGATTTTTCAGTATGACTTTTAGCTTTTAAAATGTAATTAATTAATTTTATATTATAATTTGTTATTCTAATTATAGTTTTATATATTGCATTAACAGCACCTAAACCTGTTGCTGATTCTAGTTTAATCACTTTACCACATTGTAATTTTATTGTAGCGATAGATAAATGTGAATTAGATTCAACGTTAAAATATTTTAAAGAAAAATATTCTGTATTATTATCTTTTAAACTATTAAAAGCTAATGATTCTAAATCATAATTAAAAACTTGACCTTTTTTGTCAGCTAATTTAATAAAATTATCATATAATAAATTAATATTATAAGTATTTTCTTTATATCCCATTAAATCCATATGGTATTTTACTGCTGCTCTTCCTGATTTAGAAGTAAGATTAAATTCTGTTTTATTTAAACCAATATTTTTAGGATTTAATATTTCATAAGTATTTCTATTTTTTATCATTCCATCTTGATGTATACCAGAAGAATGTGAAAATGCATTACTTCCTACAATAGCTTTATTAATTGATATAGGAATATTACATATTTTACTAACAATTTTACTAGTATAATAAATATTATGAACATTTATATTTGTATAAAAATTCATATTTTTTTTTCTTGTATATAAGGCCATAATTATTTCTTCTAAAGCACAATTACCAGCTCTTTCTCCTATACCATTAATTGTTCCTTCTATTTGTTGAGCTCCTGCATTAATTGCAGTAATAGAATTACCTACAGCCATTCCTAAATCATTATGAGTATGTACTGAAATAATACATTTATCTATATTTTTTACTTTATTTTTTAAATTTAAAATAATATTATAATATTCTTGAGGAAATATATAACCAACTGTATCAGGAATATTAATTGTTGTAGCTCCTGCAGTAATTGCTGTTTGTACAACATTACATAAATTATTAATAGGTGTCCGTGTAGCATCTTCACAAGAAAATTCAATATCATCAGTATATTGACGAGCATATTTAATCATAAATGATATTTTTTCTAATACTTTATTAAATGTAGTTTTTAATTTTGTAATTATATGTATTGGAGAAGTTGCTAAAAAGATATGAATTCTAAAATTATCTGTTTTTTTAAGTGAATGATATACCATATCTATATCTTTTTTTTTACATCTTGCTAAACCACATAATTTACTATTTTTTATAATTTTTGCTAATTCTTTAGAAGTTTTATAGTCTATTGGAGAAGAAATAGGAAATCCTACTTCGATAATATCAATTCCCATTTTTTCTAACGCTAAAGCTATTTCTATTTTTTCTTTAGTAGTTAAATTAAATTTTAAAGATTGTTCACCATCACGTAATGTGGTATCTAGTAAAATAATTCTTTTTTTCATATAAATATCATCTCTTAAAATAAATTTTTTTTTATTAATAACGAAAATTTTTTTATATAAAAATATATTTTATACAAATAAAATAATATATATATAAATATAGAAAAAATATTTATATTTATTAAATTTATTTTTAAATAAATAATTAATTTTTATAATTTTTTATTTAATTTTATATTTTGAATAATTATAATATTAATTTAATATAATAAATATTATAAATGAAAATTAATTAAATATTTTATTATTAAATAATAAATTTAAGGTTATTATGTATTTAATAGATAAATTTTATATGATGCATGCTATTAAATTAGCTAAATTAGGTGTTTTTACAACTACTCCGAATCCTAACGTAGGTTGTGTTATTGTTAAAAATAAAAACATTATTGGACAAGGATATCATTTTAAAGCAGGTGAATTTCATGCAGAAATTAATGCATTAAAAATGGCAGGAAATAATGCAGAAGGATCTACAGTTTATATTACATTAGAACCTTGTAATTATTCAAATTTAACACCATCTTGTTGTTGTGCTTTAGTAAAAGCTAAAATTAAACGGATTGTAGTTGCTACAAAAGATCCTAATCCTAAAGTAAATGGGAAGGGATTAAAATTTTTATATAATAAAGGTATTCAAATTACAAAAAATATTTTATCAAAAGAAGCTAAAAATTTAAATTTAGGTTTTTTTAAAAGAATGTATACAGGAATACCTTGGATACAATTAAAATTAGCAATATCATTAGATGGTAAAATTGCATTATTAAATGGAGATAGTAAATGGATATCATCAAAAACTTCTAGAAAAGATGTCCATAAATTAAGAGCTAAAAGTTCTGCTATTTTAAGTACAAGTAAAACTATAGTTAAAGATAATTCTACTCTATTAGTTAAATGGAATAAACTAAGTTATAATATAAAAAAAATTTATCCTAAAAAATTACTAAGGCAACCTGTGAGAATTATTTTGGATAGACTAAATAAAATTAAACCTAATGATAAAATAATTTTATCAGTAGGTAAAATATTATTAATTAAATCAAAATATACTTTTAATAATTGGCCAAATAATGTAGAACAAATTATTGTTCCTGAAATTAATGGATATTTTAATTTAAAATATTTATTTAAAATTTTAGGTAGTAGAGAAATAAATTCTTTACTTATAGAAGCTGGTAGTACATTATCAGGATTTTTAATTACTTATAATTTAATAGATGAATTAATTATTTATCTTTCTCCTAAATTATTAGGTAATGTAGCGTTAAATTTATGTAATATTAATTCATTTATGAATATTATCAATGTACCTCATTTTTATTTTAAATATATAAAAAGAATAGGCCCAGATTTAAAATTAATATTAAAACCTATTAAATAATTATTATAGGATAGAAATTATATTATGAAAATTATTGATGAAAATGTTATAGCACCTAATGCTATAATCGCCATTGTAATATCAAGATTCAATACATTTATAAATAAACATTTATTATATGCTACTATTGATTCTTTACAAAGAATAGGTATGGTTCAAGAAAAAAATATTACTATTTGTTGGGTTCCAGGAAGCTATGAAATAGCTTCTGTAATACAATTATTAATACAAAAAAATATTTATGATGGTATAATAGCTATAGGTAGTATTATAAAAGGAGAAACATCTCATTTTAAATATTTATCTCAAGAAGTTTGTTCCCAAATATCTAATCTATCAGTAAAAAATAATATTCCTATTGCTTTTAGCATTTTAACTACTGATAATATTAAACAAGCTATTGAAAGATCTGGTATTAAAGTTGTAAATAAAGGTACAGAAGCTGCTCTAACTTTATTAGAGATGATTAATGTATTTAAGTCAATAAAATTATTACATATAACAAATAAAAAGGAAGTCAAGTGAAATTTACTTATAGATATCAATCTAGAAAATATGCTTTACAAGCTATTTATTCTTGGCAATTATCTAATAATAATTTTAATGATATTCAATATTATTTTTTACATGAATCAATAAAAGACATTAAACATATAGATATAGATTATTTTAATGATTTAATAAATGGTGTTATAATAAATAGTGAATATTTAGATAATATTATGAAACCTTATATATCTAGAAAATTATTTGAATTAGGACAAATTGAAAAAGCAATATTACGTATTTCAATATATGAACTAATAAATCGTTTAGATGTTCCATATAAAGTTGTAATAAATGAAGGTATCCATTTAGCAAAAAGTTTTGGAGGTGTAGAAAATAGTTATAAATTTATTAATGGCGTTTTAGATAAAATGGCGAATAAATTAAGAACTTAATTAAAATTCACGAAAAAATAATTCTTAAATGTTAAGTCTATTTAAAACTATTTATTTCACAATAAATAATTATAATTCTTTTTTAATTTTTAAGTATTTTTCTTCACCTAAAATAATAGAAATTAATTTTAAATTAAATTCAATTGCATATTTAACACTTTGTGCTGTTAATAATCTATATTTATTATCCCAAAAAACTGGATATTTTTTCCATTGTTGATATGGAATTAAATATTTTAATTTTAAATATCCAGTCATTTTTGCATTCGGGAAAAGATTATTTGAACATATAACTAAAGAGGGAGATGCACATATAGCTGCTATTATCTTATTATTTTTTTTAAAAATTTTTAGATATTTTAATAAAATTTTATTTTTTTGAAAGCTTTCCGCAGCTTTTAATCCTCCAGGAAGAATAATTGCAGATTCATTATTAATATTAATATTTTTTAAATCATTTATAAAAATATTACTTATTATTTTTGTGCCATGTGCACATTGAATTTCACGCTTATTATTTATACTTAATAATTTAGTTTGTATATTACTTCTATTTAAAATATCTATAGATGATACTGTTTCTATATCTTCAATACCATCTGTAACACAAATTATAGCAGAAAATTGTTTTATCATATTATTACCATTGTATTTTTATTAAAAAATAAAATTTTAATCATGGATGTATATAGGAAAATTTTTACATAATTGAATTATATCATTTTTAATATATCTTAAAAATTTATTTTTATTATTTAATATATTAATTATATTTATTGTTAATTTTTTTATTTCTTTTTCTTTTAAACCTCTTTTTGTAATAGCTGGAGTTCCTATTCTTATACCAGATGTAATTGAAGGAGATTTTATGTCATAAGGAATACTATTTTTATTAACAATTATATTATACTTTTCTAATAATATTTGAGCTTCTAATCCCGTTATATTTTTATTAGTTAAATCAATAATAAACATATGAATATCAGTATTATTAAATACAATTTTATAATTATATTTTTTAAAAATTTTTACCATTAATTTTGAGTTTATTAAAATTTGTTTTTGATATATGTTAAATTTTATATTTAATGCTTCTTTAAAAGCAAAAGCTTTAGCAGCAATAATATGCATTAATGGTCCACCTTGACTTCCAGGAAATACTGCTTTATCAATTTTATGAAATAAAATTTTATTTTTTTCTGAAGATAATATTATACCACCTCTAGGACCAGATAAAGTTTTATGAGTAGTACTAGTAATAATATGTGCATAAGGTAATGGATTAGGATATAATCCAGCAATAATTAAACCTGCAATATGTGAAATATCTACTAAAAAATATGCATTTATTGTATCAGCAATATATCTCATCTTTTTCCAGTTACATATTCTAGAATATGATGAAAAACCACCAATAATCATTTTTGGTTTATATTTTTTTGCTAATTTTAGTAAATTATTATAATTAATTTTTCCGTTATTATTTATTTTATAAGATATGTTTTGAAAAAATTTTCCTGAAAAATTTACTTTAGATCCATGAGTTAAATGACCTCCATGTGAATTTTCTAAACCCATTATTATATCTCCAGGTTTTAATAAAGCCATGTATACAGCAAAATTTGCTTGTGATCCTGAATGGGGTTGTACATTTACATAATCAGCATTAAATAATTTTTTAGCTCTCTTGATAGCAAGATTTTCAATCTTATCTATATATTTACATCCTCCATAATATCTATTATTAGGATATCCTTCTGCATATTTATTTGTTAATTTTGATCCCTGAATATTCATTACTCCATAAGACGCATAATTTTCAGAAGCTATTAAATTAATACTATTTTCTTGTCTTTCAGATTCTTTTTTAATAATATTAAATAATTTTAAGTCTGAATTAAATATTTTCATATTAATAAGCCTTTTTAAGAAAATTATTCTTTTTTCTTTTTAAGAAAAAAAATTTTTTTATAATATTATTACATTTTTTTTTTAAAATACCAGAATTAATTTTTAATTTATAATTAATATTATATGTACTTAATAAATCTATAAATGATCCGGTATTACTATATTTTTTATTATATGTACTAAAAACTAAACGAGAAATTCTACTATTAATTATAGCTCCAGAACACATTAAACATGGTTCTAAAGTTACATACATAGTAGTATTTAATAATCTATAGTTTTTTAAAAATTTTGCTGCTTTTCTTAAAGCTATTATTTCTGCATGTCCCGTAGGATCATTGTTTTTTATAGAATTATTAATACCATAAGAAATAATTTTATTATTTTTGATAATAATAGCTCCTACTGGTATTTCTTCGTAAAATTCTGCTAATTTAGCAAAATTTAAAGCACATTTCATCCAATAAACATCATTTTTCATTTAAATATATATTTTTATTTAATAAAATTTAATATATAATTATATATTGTCTATATAATAAATATTATCTTATTTTAAATATTATTTAATAATAAATTTTTTTTTAAAAAAATATAAAACAATAATTATAAAAACTAATATACTTAAATTTATTATTCCGTTATTATAATATAATATTAATTTTAATTAAATTAATATTTATAATTAGAGATATTTATAGTGATAAAGTTAATAAAAGCTGTTTATGGTATGCATGATTATTTCTTTCCTGATACAATTTTATGGAAAAAAATTGAAAATATAATTCAAAATATTTTAAATAATTATGGTTATCAAGAAATTAAATTACCTCTTTTAGAACATAGTGAATTATTTAGAAAATCTATTGGAGAACATACAGATGTTATTGAAAAAGAAATGTATACTTTATTAGATAAAAATAATAATTCTTTAACTCTACGTCCTGAAGGAACTTTAGGATTTATTAGAGCAGTAATAGAACATAATATATTTTCTAATAATAAAAGATTTTGGTATAATGGTCCAATGTTTCGTTATGAACGTCCTCAAAAAGGAAGATATAGACAATTTCATCAAATTGGTTTAGAAGTTCTTGGATTAGAATCTCCATATATTGATGCTGAAATTATTATTATTATAAATAATATATGGAAAAAATTAAATATTACAAAAAATATTTTTTTAGAAATCAATACTATTGGATCCTTAAAAGATAGAAAAAAATATATTGAAAAATTAGTATTATTTTGGGAAAAGAATTATTCTTATTTAGACTTAAATGATAAAAAAAAAATTTATACTAATCCTTTAAGGATATTAGATAATTATAAATATAATAATATTAAACAATTGAATTTTATACCTAAATTAAAAGATTTTTTAAATAAGGAAAGTATAGATAAATTTAATAAATTTTGTAATATTTTAAATATTATGAATATTAAATTTACTATTAATTATTATTTAGTAAGAGGATTAGATTATTATAATGATATTGTTTTTGAATGGAAAACTTATGATATTAGTAATCAAAATATTTCAAAAACTATTTGTGGCGGGGGAAGATATGATAAATTAATTAATAATATGAGTAATGGTAAAAATCATAGTGGTTTTGGTTGTGCTATTGGAATAGAACGTTTATTATTATTAGTACAAAAAAATCAATCTTTAAAATTAAATTTAAATTTTTTAATTGATATTTTTTTAATTCCTATGGAATCTAATAGTAGTTTTAAAAAAATTTTAGTTATTAGTGAATTAATTAGAGAAAAATTTCCTAAACTTAGAATGATTATAAGTTATTGTTTTAAAAGTTTAAAAAAACAAATTATCCAGGCAAATAAATATAAATCACGTTTTATATTAATAGTAGGTCAAAAAGAAATAAAAAATAATTTAATTATCTTAAAAGATTTATATATAAGAAAACAAATATCTATACCAGAAGAGAAATTAATATTAAATTTAGAAAAATATTTTAATTCTTAATAATTTTATAATCTTATTCTTTTATTTTAAAATAAATAAAATTATGTTATTTTATAGTTTTGTTTTTTAATTAAAAAGTTTATTTTTAATTTTTTTATATTAATAAAATTTTAAATTAATTATTAAATATATTTTTTATATTAAAAAATTTTTATTATATAGTATATAGTTATTTTTTATGTTTTAAAATATTAAAATGTAAAATCATTTTTTTTAAAAAAAACATTTATATATAACATATAAAATATTTTTACTAAAATTATAATGAAATATGATAAATAATAATGTTATTAATTATTATCCAATAATTACGATTATGGGTGATAATAATGTAGGTAAATCTTCTTTATATAATATATTAATAGAAAAATATGATTCATTAGTTAATAAAATTCCAAATTTTACAATAGATAAAAAATATTCTGAAGCTATTATTAAAAATATTAAATATATTTGTATAGATACAATTAGTTATAATAAAATTACAGAAAATAATTTTTTAGTAAAAAATCAAATTTTGTTATCAATTCAAGAATCAAATTTAATTTTATTATTAATTAGAGGTAATAAATTAAATTTACTTGATTATAAAATAATTGATTATATTAGAAAATATAATAAGCAAGCTATTTTAATATTAAATATGAATAAAAAAATATTTTTAGATAATGATTTTTATGCTTTAGGTTTTAAATTTTATTTAATAAATATTAAAAATAATATTGATATTTTAAAATTAAAAGAAATTTTATATAAAAATATAAAAAAAATATCTTTTAAAAAAAAAAATAATTTAATTTATAATAAAATCTATAAAAAAAATCCAAAGAATATTAAAGTTGCTATTATAGGAATGCCTAATGTAGGTAAATCTACTTTAGTCAATAAATTCATTAATGAAAAAAGAATGTTTGTTAATAATAAACCAGGTACTACAAGAGAGAGTGTTTATTTACCATTAAATAATTTTAATAATATTTATAAAAATATTGTTTTAATTGATACTTCTGGGATAAAAAAAAAAAATAAAATTAAAAATAAAACAGAAAAATTTTCTATTTTAGAATCTTACAAAACTATTTATAAATCTGATATTATTTTATATATAATAAATGGGGAAAAAAAAATTTTTTGCAAACAAGATATACAATTAATAAAATATATTATATCAAAAAATAAAATGATAATTATTATTATCAATAAAATAGATCTTTTAAATAAAGAAAATATTTTATTTATAAAAAAATTAATAAAAATAAAATTTAAATTTTTTCCTGTAATAACTATTTCAGCTAAATTAATTGTAAATTTAAGTTATATTCTTAATTTAATTTATAAAATATATAATAAATCTAAAAAAATATATAGTACGTCTAAACTTATGAAAATATTATATTCAGCAACTAGTTTAGTTTTACCTCCTTTATATCATGGAAAAAGAATAAAATTAAAATATATACATCAAATTAAAAATCATCCTTTATTATTTAAAATACATGGTAATCAAGTTCAAAAATTAACTAATAATTATAAACGTTATTTAATAAATTTTTTTTATAATAAACTTAAATGTTTTGGTAATATTATCAGTATTAAATTTCAAGAAAATAAAAACCCATATCAATAATATTAAAGCTTTAATTATTATAATTATTATCTACTTATATGTCATATATAATGAAAAAAAAAATTCCATATTTTACTTTTGAAGTAGCTCCTATGTTAGGTAAAACTAATAAATATTGTAGATATTTTTATCGTAAATTAACTAAAAAATCACTTTTATATACTGAAATGATTCATTCAAATACAGTTAAAAATAATAAAAATATTTTATTAGAAAACAAAAATACTAGTAATATTGTATTACAATTAGCAGGTAATAAACATAAATTATTATCTTTATGTGCTAAAGAAGCAGAAAAAATAGGTTATAAAGAAATTAATTTTAATTTAGGTTGTCCTTCTTTAAAATCTCAGAAAGGTAATTTTGGTGCATGTTTAATGAATCAACCTTTAATAGTATCAGATTGTATAAAATCAATGAGTGATTGTGTTTCTATACCTATTACTGTAAAAATGCGTATAGGTATTAATAATAATGATAATTATTTTTTTTTACATGAATTTATTAATTTATTAATAGAAAGTGGATGTAATAGAATTATTATTCATGCAAGAAAAGCATTATTATATAATAATATTAATGTAAAAAAAAATTTATTAATCCCGAAACTAAATTATAAATTTATTTATCAAATAAAAAAAGATTTTCCAAAAATTAATATATCAATTAATGGAAATATTCAGACTTTATTAGAAATAAAAAAACACTTAAAATACGTTGATGGTGTTATGATAGGAAGAGAAATTTTTAAAAATCCTAAAATATTAATGGATATAGATCACTATATCTATAATACTAAATTTAAGATAAAAAAAAATCCTATTGAAATAATAGAATCTATGTTTTTTTATATTGAAAAAGAAATACAAAAAGGTAATTCTTTAATTACTATTATTACTCCTTTATTAAATATTTTTTATGGTATTAATGGATTAAATAAATTAAAAAAATTCATTTTTAATAAAAATAATTATATACATATGAATAATATAGAAATTTTAAATAAAGCTTTATCTTATATAAAAATAGAATAATATATTTATTATTTAAAGAAATAAAAATTAATTTATATATGGTATAAAATAATTAAATGAAACTTCTTAAAAAAGATCCTCAAATTGAAAAAATTAAAATTCCTCCTCATTCTTTAGAAGCAGAACAATCAATATTAGGAGGACTAATGTTAGACAATAATCGCTGGGATAATATTATAGAAAAAATAATAGTAGATGATTTTTTTATTTTATCACATAAAATAATTTTTAATGAAATGAATTATTTAATAGAATTAGGAAAACCTATTGATCTAATTACACTTTCTGAATCTTTAGAGAGTAAAAAAAAATTAAATCAAGTAGGCGGATTTGCATATCTTGCTGAATTATCTAAAAACATTCCTAGTATATCAAATATATCTGCATATGCAGATATTGTTCATGAACGTGCAATTATTAGAGAAATGATATCTGTAGCTAATGAGATAGCTGAAGCAGGATATTTTCCTAACGGGAGAAATAGTGAATATTTATTAAATTTAGCAGAATCACGTGTATTTAAAATAGCAGAAAAACGTTTACATAAAAATACTAAACCTAAAAATTTAGAAGAAATTTTAGAAGTTACTATTTCTAAAATCGAATCATTTTATAATATGCCTAAAAATGGTATTACAGGTATAGATACTGGTTATCATGAATTAAATAAAAAAACAGCTGGATTACAAAAATCAGATCTTATAATAATTGCTGCTCGTCCTGCTATGGGTAAAACTACATTAGCAATGAATATTTGTGAATATATAGCTATTTCTCAAGATAAACCTGTTTTGATATTTAGTTTAGAGATGCCTTGTGAACAAATTATGATTCGTATGTTAGCATCTCTTTCTCGTGTACATCAAAGTAAAATTCGTACAGGACAACTAAATGATGATGATTGGAAAAAAATATCAGCTACTATGGAAATATTATTAAAAAGAAAAAATATATATATTGATGATTCTTCAGAATTAACTCCTACAGAAATTAGATCACGTTCTAGGAAACTATTTAGAGAACATGATGGATTATGTTTAATAATGATTGATTATTTACAATTAATTAGAGTACCATCTTTATCTTTTAATAGAACTTTAGAAATTTCAGAAATTTCTCGTTCATTAAAAGCTTTAGCTAAAGAATTACGTGTACCTGTAATTGCGTTATCACAATTAAACAGATCTTTAGAACAAAGATCAGATAAACGACCAATGAATTCTGATTTAAGAGAATCAGGTTCTATAGAACAAGATGCAGATCTTATTATGTTTATTTATAGAGATGAAGTATATAATGAAAATACTAATTTACATGGTATTGCTGAAATAATTATAGGAAAACAAAGAAATGGACCTATTGGAACTATAAAATTAATTTTTAACAATCAAATTACACGTTTTGATAACTATTCTAGTTATTATAATAACGAAAATATTTAAATTTTTTATAAAATATTTTTTAAATTTTTTATATAAAATATATTTTCTATAAAAAAATATTATATAAAATTTCTTATTATGAGAAAATCAATGTTAAAAATTTTTAATACATTAAGTAAAAAAAAAGAAAAATTTTTCCCTATTAATAAAAAACAGGTAAAAATTTATTTATGTGGTATAACTGCATATGATTTATGTCATATTGGACATGGAAGAACTTTTATTATATTTGATATTATTATTAGGTATTTACAATTTTTAGGTTATAAAGTTAAATATATAAGAAATATTACTGATATTGATGATAAAATAATTCAAATAATAAAAAAAAAAAAATATAATATTATAGATTTTACAAAAAATATAATTAATAAAATTTCTAAAGATCTAAATGATTTAAATATATTAACTCCTAATTTTGAACCTAAAGTTACTGATCATATAAATGATATTATTTTAATAATAAAAAAATTATTAATTAATAAAAGCGCATATATTTCCAAAAATGGTGATATTATGTTTTCTATTCAAAAATATTTAAATTATGGAATATTATCTAAACAAAAAATTAGTTTATTAAAATCAACGTTTAGAATTAAAAATATTAATTTTAAAAAAAATTATAGTGATTTTATATTATGGAAATTAACTAATAAATTAGATATAGGTTGGGAATCTCCTTGGGGATATGGTCGTCCTGGATGGCATATAGAATGTTCTACCTTAAGTTATAAATATTTAGGAAAATATTTTGATATACATGGTGGAGGTAATGATTTAATTTTTCCTCATCATGAAAATGAATTAGCACAATCTTCTTGTATAGATAAAAATTTTTTTGTTAATTATTGGATACATACAGGAATGATTATTATTAATAATAAAAAAATGTCAAAATCTTTAAGAAATACTTTAAAAATAAAAGATATTTTATTAACATATAATAAAGAAGTTGTAAGATATTTTTTAACTGCTACTCATTATCGTAGTCCTATTATATATGATGAAATAAAATTAAAACAAGCAGAAAAAGTTTTAAAAAAATTATATATTTCTTTATCTGTTAAGAACAGTTTATATGATGTACAAAATTTAAAAAATAAATTTTTTTTATTAGAACAAAAATTTTATAATGCTATGAATAATGATTTTAATACTCCTAAAGCATATAGTATTTTATTTAAAATTTCAAAAAAAATAAATATTGCTTATAAACAAAAAAAATATTTGATAACTAATTATTTAATATTAAAATTAAAAAAATTAGGTAATATTTTAGGTCTTTTATTTTATAATCCTAAAAAATATTTGAAAAGTAATATAAATTTAAAATATTTTTATGATAAAAATAAAATTCAAAAATTAATAAAAGAACGTAATATTGCTAGAAATAATAAATTATGGGAAAAAGCAGATTTAATTAGAAAACAATTAGAAAATAAAAATATTCTTTTAGAAGATACTATTAATGGAACTATATGGAAGAAAAAAATTTAAAATTTTATATTCATAAATTAATAAATGTTTTATATAAAATTTCTAAAATTTTTTTTTATAAAAAAAAAATTATAAAATTACGTAAAATAATTAATAATTATAATTATAAATATTATATTTTAAATAATTCTGATATTTTAGATTATCAATATGATAAATTAATTAATAAATTAAAAAAATTAGAAAATTTATATCCTAATTTAAAAAATAAATATTCACCTACTCAATTGGTAGGTGTTGATTCATTATTACTATATCCTAAAATAAAACATAAGATGGTAATGTTATCATTAAATAATGTTTTTAATCAACATGATTTATTAAAAAAATTTTTTTTCCCTATAAAAAAAATAATTAATAAATGTCAATTATGTTGTGAATTAAAAATTGATGGAATAGCAGTTAATTTATTTTATAAAAATGGAATATTATTTAGTGCTGCAACAAGAGGTAATGGATTAATAGGAGAAAATATTACTAAAAATATATTACAAATTAAAGATATTCCTCATACCTTAAAAAGTAAGGTTTTTCCTAAATATCTAGAAGTTAGAGGAGAAATTTTTATTTCAAAAAATAATTTTAAAATATTAAATCAAAAAAAAATTATTCAATCTAAAATATTTAGTAATACTAGAAGTGCAGCGTATGGTATTTTAAAATTAACTAAAAATTATAATAAAAATAATTTAAATCTATTAAACTTTTTAAGTTATGGTATTGGTTTTGTTAGTCAACCATTTTTTTCAAATCAAAAAAAAATATTAGATTATTTACAATATATTGGCATTCCAATATCTAAATATAATAAAATTTTTTTTTCTTATCAAGATGTTACTAATTATTATAAATATTTTTTAGAATATAGAAATATATTACCTTATAATATTGACGGTATTGTTATTAAAATTAATAGTATTAAACAACAAAATATAATTGGATATACTAATCGTGCTCCTAAATGGGCAATTGCATATAAATTTCCTTCACAAGAAAAAATAACATTATTAAAAAAAATTACTTTTCAAATTGGAAGAACAGGTATTTTAACCCCAGTTGCTAAATTTAATACAGTAAACATTGGTGGTGTTAATATTAATTATGCTACATTATATAATATTAATGAAATTAAAAAATTAGATTTAAATATAGGAGATACAATTATTATACAAAGGTGTGGAGATGTAATTCCTAAAATTATAAACGTTATTAAAAAAAAAAAAGATTTTAAAAAAATTAAAAAAATTTTTATACCTAAATTTTGTCCTAGTTGTAATTATATACTTAAAATAAAAAAAAATTATTTATATTGTTTAAAAGGATTATCTTGTAAATCTCAATTAAAAGCATATTTAAAACATTTTATTTCTAGAGAAGCTATAAATATTAATTTTATAGGAGATAAATTAATTGATAAACTTGTAGAACAAAATTTAATAAAAAATGTTTTAGATTTATTAAATTTACATCAAGAAATTTTATTAAAAATAAAGAATTTAGGAACAAAGTCTATCCAAAGAATTTTAACATCTTTAAAAGAAAAAAGAAATGTAACATTAAATAAATTTTTATTTGCTTTAAGTATTCCTGGTATTGGAAAAGTAACATCATATAATATATCATTGTATTATAAAACATTAAATAATTTTTTAAATACTAATATAGCTCAATTATATAATATAATTGGCATAGGAAAAAAAAATGCAATAAATATTTTAAATTTTACTACAAATCAAGATAATATTTTTTTAATTTATCAATTATTAAAAAAAATAAATATTATTTATCCTAAAAATAATATAAAAAATAATGTTTTTTACCAAAAACAAGTTTCCATTACTGGTAAATTTTCTTTTTCTAAAAGAAAAGATATTATAAATAAATTAATTATTTTAGGTGCTAATATAAATACAAATATTAGTAAAAAAACTAATATATTAATTCTTGGTACTAATCCTGGTTTAAAATTATCAAAAGCAAAAAATTTTAATATTAAAATTTTTAGTGAAGATCAAATAATTAATTTTTTTAAAAAAAATAAAAATAATCTATTTTAATTATTTACATTTGTTAATTATAAAAATCAATGATATTGTTATTAATAATATATTTTGTAAAAATTTGTAATTATTAATTATATGAAAAACTTAAAAAATATTATAGAAGATTATTTTATTAAAAGTAATAAAAATGACGATTTTTTATATAAAAAAGAAGTTATTAATAATATTAATAAAGTAATTAAATTTTTAGATAATGGTATAATTAGAGTAGCTGATAAAATTAATGGACACTGGATAGTTAATAAATGGATTAAAAAAGCAATATTATTATATTTTAAAATTAGTAAAAATTTTTTATTTAAAGGAAAATATAATAATTTTTATGATAAAATACCTTTAAAATTTAGTAATTGTCAAGAAAAAATGTTTGAAAATATACAATGTAGAGTTGTTCCTCCTACTATTGTAAGATATGGTTCTTTTATTTCTAAAAATACAGTTTTAATGCCATCATTTATTAATATAGGTGCTTTTATAGGTCATGGAACTATGATAGATACTTGGTCTACTATTGGTTCTTGTGCTCAAATAGGAAATAATGTTCATATTTCTGGAGGAGTAGGCATTGGAGGTGTTTTAGAACCCATACAATCTAAACCTACTATTATAGAAAATAATTGTTTTATAGGAGCTAGATCAGAAATAGTGGAAGGAGTTTTAATAAAAAAAGGATCTGTAATTTCTATGGGAGTATATATAGGACAAAGTACTAAAATTTATGATAGAGAAAATGATTTAATTCACTATGGTATAGTTCCTAGTTATTCAGTAGTTATTCCAGGTACTCTACCATCTAAAAATGGTAAATATAATATGTATTGTGCAATTATAGTTAAAAAAGTAGATAAAAAAACATTAAGTAAAATTGAAATAAATGATATATTACGTAATAATTCTTAATTATATAAATTTTTCAAATTTATTATTTATGTTATTTGTTTTATATGATCATCTTTTAACAATTATTTTGATAATTAATATTAATTGCATCCGGGAGGATTTGAACCCCCGACCACTCGGTTCGTAGCCGAATACTCTATCCACTGAGCTACGGATGCTTTTTCGGTGAGAGAGAGATTCGAACCCTCGATGTAGAATACTACATACACCCTTAGCAGGGGTGCGCCTTCAACCACTCGGCCATCTCACCATTATATATAAATATTATATATCTACTAAAAAAAATTTGTCAAATTATTTTTTATATAAAAAAATCAAATTATTTAATTATATTAGTTTGTTGATTTTTTTCTGCTTGTATACGTTGATATATTTCTTCACGATGAACAGCAATTTCTCTAGGAGCATTAACACCTATTCTAACTTGATTTCCTTTTATTCCTAATACTGTTACCATAACTTCATCACCAATCATAAGTGTTTCGCCTATTCGGCGAGTAAGAATTAACATTTCTTTTCTCCTTAAAAGAAATAAAATATAAAATATTTATTATAATATTTTAATTTTATTTAAATTATTAACTTAATTTATTTATTTTATTTAAAATATATGTTCTTATTTTAGATAAAATAAAATAATATTTATCTATATTAATATCAATATTACCTTGAACTATATTATCACATCCATTTATATTACAAACATTTTTATCTAAATTTCTTTTTATAATATCTAAAGCGTTTATATTATTATTAATATTTTGTGAAATTTTAAATATAAAAAATATTTTTTTTTCCCATTTAGTAGATAAAATTATTATTACTTTATTTAATTTTTTTAATATCTTCTTTAAAAGAAAATTTAAAAATATTGGATTACAATTATATATATTACTAATAATTATATTTTTTTTATGTAATAAAATTTTATTATTTAATAATATGTTTATTTCTTTTGAAATAAAATATTGTTTTAATTCTTGAAAATTTTTTTTTAATAAATCATTTTTTTTTTTATTTGATATAATATTTTTTATTAAAAATTCTTCATTTGTATTAAAAAAATTAGCAATGTATTTAATATTTGTATTTTGTTTTTGCATATATTTTAATGCTATATTATGCGTAATTGCATGTATACGTTTTATACCATTAGCAATATTTAAATATTTAGTAATAATAAATAAACCAATTTTACTAGTATTTGTAACATGTGTACCTACACATAGTTCTTGTGAAAGACCATCAATTTTAACAATTCTTACAAGAGAAGAATATTTATTTGGGAAAAGAGCTATTATATCTTTTTGATTTTTTATTTCTTCTATTTTTTTTGTATATGTTTTTATAGATATATTATCAAAAATATAATCATTTATTTTTTTTTCAATATATGTAATATCATTCTCTTTTAAAGAATGATTTAATGTAAAATCAAATCTTAAATATTTATTAGTTATTAATGATCCTTTTTGTTGTATATATGTACCAAATTTATTACGTAATATAATATGTAATAAATGTGTTGCTGAATGATTTTTACTAATCATATTTCTATGAATAAGATCTACTTTAGAATATAAATAATCATTTTTTTTAAATGAACCTAAAATCATTTTACCTATATGTATAATTATATTACCTTTTTTTTTTGTATCATATACTTGAAAAATATTTTTTTTATCTTTTTCTAAAAATCCAATATCTCCTTTTTGTCCACCTGATTCTCCATAAAAAGATGTAGTATTTAATATTATTTCTCCCTGTTCTCCTAAATCAATTTTTTGTTTAGCAATATTATTTATATAAATATTAATTATTTTACTATAAGTTATAAAATTATCATATCCATTAAATTTAGAAATATCATTTTTATCATAAATATTGATTTTATGTTTAAATAAAGTGTTTTTTTGTGATTTTTGACGTTGAATTTCCATATATTTTAAAAATTCTTTTTTATTTATATTAATATTTTTTTCTATACATATATTTTCTATTAGATCTGGAGATAATCCAAATGTATCATATAAATAAAATATTTGTTTTCCTGTTAAATAATTATCTTCAGACTTTTTAAGTTCTTTATTTAAAAGTTTTATCCCTAAATTTATAATTTGATTAAATTTTTTTTCTTCATTTTTAATAATTTTGGTAATATATTCTATTTTTTTATGTAAAAATATTTTTTCATTATTATTGATATATTTAATATAAATTTTTACTAATTTATAAAAAAATAGTTCTTTAGTACCTAATATTCTTCCATGATTTATAGCTCTTCTTATAATTTTTCTTAAAACATATCCTCTTTTTTCATTATTAGGAATAATACCTTCTGCAATTAAATAAATAGTTGATCTAATATGATCTGCTATAACTTTAAGTGAATTATGATTAATATTTTTAATATTAATTTTATCAGCTATTTTTTGGATAATTTTTTTAAAAAAATAAATTTTATAATTTGAATCTACTTTTTCTATGATACTGGTAATACGTTCTAGTCCCATACCTGTATCAACTGATTTTATTAATAAAGGAATTAATTTACCGTCTAATGTTCTATTAAATTGTATAAATACAATATTCCATATTTCAATAAAACGATTACCTGAATTATTTTTAATATTTCCTTGTAAATGATCTCCTAAATCGTAAAAAATTTCTGTTGATGGTCCACAAGGACCTGTTTCTGACATTTGCCAAAAATTATCAGAATTATATTTCTGATTATTTTTATCTTTTATTAAAATCAAATTTTTTTTTGAAATACCTATAAGATTATGCCATATATTATATGTTTCCATATCTTGATAATAAACAGTAATAAATAATTTTTTTTTTTTTAAATTAAACCATTTAGAATTAGTTAATAATTCCCATGCATAAAAAATAGCTTTTTTTTTAAAATAATCTCCAAAACTAAAATTTCCTAACATTTCAAAAAAAGTATGATGTCTATTTGTAAAACCTACATTGTTAAAATCATTGTGTTTACCTCCCATACGTATACATTTTTGTATTGTAACAATTCTTGAATAAGGAGGTTTTTTATATCCTAAAAAATATTCTTTAAATTGATTCATTCCTGCATTTGTAAATAATAATGATTGATCATTATAAGGAATTAATGAACTTTCTTTAATTATTCTATGTTTTTTTTTATTAAAAAATTCTAAAAATACTTTACGAATTTCTTCAATTTTATTATCCATGTTATAAATTAACCCTAAAATTTTTTTAAATATTATTTATAAAATTTAATATATATTTATACTATTTTTTTTTAAAAAATATTTTTCTTAATTTTTTTTCTATTTCTTTAGATTGTTTTTGATTATTTTTAAGAAAATATATAGCATTCATTTTTCCTTGACCAATTTTTTCATTTTGATAACTATACCATGAACCACATTTTTCAATAATTTTTTCTTTTACTCCTAAATCTAATAATTCTCCATAAATATTAATTCCTTCACCATAAATTATTTGAAATTCCGCAACTTTAAAAGGTACTGCAACTTTATTTTTAACAACTTTTACTCTAGTTTCACTACCAATTATATTATCTCCAATTTTAACATTGCCTATTTTACGTATATCTAATCTTATAGAAGCATAAAATTTTAAAGCATTACCTCCTGTTGTTACTTCAGGATTACCAAATAAAACACCAATTTTCATTCTAATTTGATTAATAAAAATTAATAATGTATTTGTTTGTTTTAGATTACTTGCCAATTTTCTCATAGCTTGACTCATCATTCTTGCTGCTAATCCTATATGTGAATCTCCTATTTCTCCTTCTATTTCAGCTTTGGGAGTTAATGCTGCAACTGAATCTACTATAATAACATCTATAATACCTGATTTAGCCAAAGAATCACATAATTCTAATGCTTGTTCCCCAGTATCTGGTTGAGAACATAATAACTTATTAATATCAACATTTAATTTTTTTGCATAAATAGGATCTAATGCATGTTCTGCATCAATAAATGCACAAACTTTTTGTAATTTTTGTGCTTCTGCAATAATTTGCAATGTTAAAGTAGTTTTTCCAGAAGATTCAGGTCCATATATTTCAATAATTCTACCAATTGGTAATCCACCAATACCTAATGCTTTATCTAAAGATAATGATCCTGTAGATATAGATTCTATATCCATAGTTCTATTATCTCCTAATCTCATAATAGAACCTTTACCAAATTGGTTTTCTATTTGTGTAATAGCATTTTCGAGAGCTAATTGTTTTTTTTTTTCTAAATTCATAAACACACCTTATTTAATAATAAAATTAATTATGAATTTTTTAATAAAATATTTTAATATAATAAAATATTTTATTTATTAATCTGAATAATATATTAAAATGCTTAAAAAAAATTTATTTTCTAAAAATATAAATTATGTTTTAGATATAAGAGGATTACAATGTCCAAATACAATTATAATGATAAAAAAAAATTTACTTAAAATAAAAAAAAAAGAAATTTTAGCTATCATTACTAATGATAAAATTGTTAATATAGATATTAAAAATTTTTGTTATTTTATGAAATTTTGTATTATTAAAAAAAGAATTAGTAAAATACCATATTTTTTTCTGATACAAAAAATATAATAATTCTTTTTAAGAAGATTTTATTTTACATAATAAATATTCTACATTACCAAATTTTTTTTGTCGATATTTAATCCATTTTTTTGGTAAAAATAATTTATCACTATTAATTTTATATTGAATAAAAATGTTTGCATTTTTTTGTAACCAATTATTTTTATTTAAAAGTATACATGTTTTTTTTAATAGAAGATTTCCTTTAGAAAAAGGAGGATCTATAAAAATTAGATCATATTTTATATGAGATTTTTTTGATAAAATTTTTATAGTATTCTCAAAAATTAAAGAAATATTATTTTTTTTAAAAAAAATAATATTTCTTTTTAATTGTTGAAATATTTTTTTATTATTTTCAATTAATGTAACTAAATTAATATTTTTTCTAGAAATAGCTTCAAAACTTAATATACCAGTTCCTGCATAACAATCTAAACAATTAAAACAAGTTTCATTCATAATCCAATTAAATAAATTTTCACGAACAAAATTCATTGTAGGTTTTAATATCTTATTATTAATTATTTTAATTCGTTTATTTTTCCATTTTCCTGCAGTAATATTAATATTGTTTAAATGTTTTTTTTTTTTCATAATTGATATAATAAAATTAAAGATATTAATTACTTTAAATTTTTAAGTAATTATATTACTATTATAATAGTAATAATTAAATTGATTAAATTTAATATTTATTTTTAATTATTTTATATAAACATGACAAATAAACAAGATCTAAATATAAAAAAAAAAAATAGTTTTTTTAATTATTTAAAAAAAAATTTAATTCAAACTACTAAAAACCTTAGTAAAAAAATTTTTAATTTATTTAAAAAAGAAAAAATTATTAATAAAAAATTATTTAATAAATTAAAAGAAACATTAATTGTTTCTGATATAAATATACATACTACAAATAAGATTTGTAAGTTAACAAAAAAATATGCTGAAAATAATAAAATTAAAGATTCTTACAAATTATATGATTTTTTAAAAAAAGAGATGTTAAAAATTTTACTTCCTGTAGAAATACCTTTAATAATTAATAATAAAAAAAAGCCTTTTATAATATTAATAATAGGGGTAAATGGGGTAGGAAAAACAACAACAATAGGTAAAATTGCATACTATTTTTATAGAAAAAAAAAATCTGTACTTTTAGCTTCTGGAGATACTTTTAGAGCAGGTGCTTATGATCAATTATTCACATGGAGTAAACGAAGTTATAGTTTTCTTTTGAAAGATAATAAAAAAAAAGATAGTGCAGCTATTATTTTTGACGCTATTTCTTATGCAAAAAAAAAACAAATTGATATTTTAATTGCTGATACTTCTGGAAGATTACATAATAATTTAATGTTAATGGAAGAATTAAAAAAAATTACACGTGTAATAAAAAAATATAATAATACTGATATTGATGAAGTTATGTTAATTTTAGATGCTAATATTGGACAAAATTCTATTAATCAAATGAAAATATTTCATAAAAACATAGGAATAACAGGAATTACCATTACTAAAATTGATGGTACAGCAAAAGGAGGTGTTATTTTTTCTATAGCAGATCAATTTAATATTCCAATAAGATATTTAGGTACTGGTGAAAAAATTACGGATTTACATTTATTTAATGCAAAAAAATTTATAGATGCTTTATTTTATAAGTAATTAGTTGTTTTAAAAAAAATTTTATTAATTAAAATCATACTAATCATATTTATTTTTGGAGGATGTAATGTATAAAAATATATTTACCTCTAATTTAAGATTATCTAATCTAATTGTAGGAACATTAGATTCTTATATTTATAATACTAATAATTATCCAATATTAACTTTTAAAGAAGAAAAAGAATTATCTAAAAAATTATATTATAAAGGTGATTTAGAAGCAGCTAAAAAATTAATTTTATCACATTTAAGATTTGTTATTCATGTAGCTAAATATTATTCTGGATATGGTTTGCAACAGGCAGATCTAATTCAAGAAGGTAATATAGGTTTAATGAAAGCAGTACGTAGATTTAATCCCGAAAAAGGTGTTCGTTTAGTATCATTTGCTATTCATTGGATAAAAGCAGAAATACATGAATATGTTTTACGTAATTGGCGTATAGTAAAAGTAGCAACTACGAAAGCTCAAAGAAAATTATTTTTTAATTTACGTAAAGCTAAACAAAAATTAGGTTGGTTTAATAAAAATGAAATTTATATAGTTGCTAAAAAATTAGGAGTTTCAATTAAAGATGTTTGTGAAATGGAAACACGTATGTCAGCACAAGATATGAATGATGATTCTAATATTAAAAATTATTCAAAAAATAAAAATTTAAATACAAATTTTTTTTTAAAAGATCATAATTCTAATTTTGCTAATATTATTGAAAAAGATAATTGGAATAAATTTCTTTCAAACAAATTATATAAAGCACTTTCAAAATTAGATTATCGTAGTCGTAATATTATAAATCTTAGATGGTTAAATAAAAAAAAAAAAAAAATTACATTACAAGAATTAGCAAGATATTATGGTATATCAGCAGAACGTATTAGACAATTAGAAAAAAATGCAATGAAAAAATTACGTTGTATTATTGAAAATTTATTTAAAAAATAATTTATATTTTTTTTATTTTTTTTTATATAATAAAAAAATAAATTAGTAATTTATGAATTTTAAATTAAAAGGATAAAACGTGGCTAGTAAAAGAGGTATAAATAAAGTTATTATAATAGGTTTTTTAGGTAAAGATCCTGAAATGCGTTATATGCCTAATGGTAATCCTGTTGTAAATATTATAGTAGCAACTTCAGATAATTGGAAAGATAAAAATACAGGAGAAAATAAAGAAAAAACTGAATGGCATAGAATAGTAATTTTTGGAAAATTAGCAGAAATCTCTAATGAATATTTAAAAAAAGGTTCTCAAGTATATATTGAAGGATATTTACAAACTAGAAAATGGCAAAATCAAAATGGACAAGATAATTATATTACTGAAATTATTGTAAGTATAGGAGGTACTATGCAAATATTAAATAGTATTCGTAATAATGATAATATTTCTTTAAATAAGGAAAAAAATGTTATAAAAGATAAAAAAATTTGGAATAAAAATTTACATACTTCTAATATAGAAAAAGATAATAAAGAATTATCTCTTAAAGAGAATGAAAATATTCTTGATTTTGAAGATGATATTCCATTTTAATTTTTAAAAAATTAAAATTTTATTTATGTTTTATAATAATAAATTACTTTTACAATTAAAAAAAAAATTTACAAAAAATTTACCTATTATTAAGGGTTATGTTAAATTTTTAAATAAAAAATTAGTTATTTTAGAAACAAATAAAAATTATATATATCATATTCTTGATACATATTTAACATATGTAATGGAAGGAGATTATATATTAGCTCAAAATGATGTTAATAATTTAATAAAAGTTATACCAATAAAATTAATAAAGTCTAATATTAGTATTTTTCAAGGAAAAATAAAAATAAAAAACAATATTATTTATATAATTCCAAAAGAAAAAATTTTATATGCAAATATAATTCAATGTTCTATAAAAAAAAATTTTATAAAAAATTTAAAAAATGATGATGAAGTATTCGCTAAGATTACAAAACATCCCTTAAATAAGGGAGAAAATATTTTTACAGCTGAAATAACAAATTTTTTAACTGTAAATAATCAATATTTATTACCATGGTGGAATATATTACTTAAATATAATTTATCTATAGATTCTCCTAGTAATTCTTTATGTAAAGAAATAAAATTTTTAGATAAAAAAAAATATAGAAAAGATTTAACTAAGTTATGTTTTATTACTATAGATAATAAAGATACTAAGGATATAGATGATGCATTTTATATAGAAGAAATATCTGATAAAAAATTATTAATTTATGTAGCTATAGCAGATCCTACTTCATATATTGATCAAAATAGTATAATAAATAAAATAGCTTCTGAAAGAATATTTACAACTTATTTACCTGGGTTAACTATTCCTTTATTACCAAAAATTTTATCAGAAAATTTATGTTCTTTAAATCCGCAAAAAAAAAGACCAGTTTTAATTTGTAAAATGATAATTCATAAAAATGGTTCTTTATCTAAAAAAATAATTTTTTTTACTGGATGGATTAAATCTCATGCAAAATTAAACTATGAAAATGTTTCTAATTGGATAGAAAAAATAGGTAAATGGATACCAGATAATCATGAAATAGCAAATCAAATACTTTTTTTATATAAATTTTATATTTATCGTAAAAAATGGAATAGTAAAAATACTACAAATTTTAGTAACATTGATTATAAATTTATTTTTGGTAAAAAAGGTAATATAACAGATATAGTTTTTGAAAAGAAAAGAATAGCTCATAAAATGATTGAAAATATTATGATTACAGCTAATATATGTGCATCTGAATTTTTATATCACAAATTAAATTTTGGTATATATAATGTTTATTATGGTTTTAACATACATAAGATAAATAAAATAATAAAATTATTAAAAGAATATAATATTAAATATAATTCATCATATTTAATGACTTCAGAGGGATATAAAAATATTTTTCGTAAATTAAAAAAATTAAATTTATTATTTATTTTAAATAAAATTAAAAAATATCAATTAATTTCTTTTTTTAGTATAAAACCAGGACCTCATTTTGCTTTAGGATTAAAAAGATATGCAACATGGACTTCCCCTATACGTAAATTTGGAGATATGATTAATCACAGATTAATTAAATCTGTTATTTATAAAAAAAACTTTATAATAGACGATTCATTAAATAATATTCATATTGAAATGAATCATAAACGTTTTTTAAATAAACAAGCAAAAAAAGAAATATCTAATTTTTTATATTTTAAATATTTTCAAAATATTTCAATTAATAATAAAATTTTTCTTTCTGAAATTATTGATATATCTTTTTTAGGTATAAAGGTAAGATTAATTAAAAATGGGGCATATGCTTTTGTTCCTAAAAAATTTTTATGTAATACTAATATTAATCCCGAAAAGGGTATTATTCTTATTAAGAATAAATTTTTATATAAAATTTCTGATAAAATTAATGTCATAATTAAAAAAATTAATATTAATAATATTTTAGTTAAAATAATTTAATATAAAGGTTAACATGACAGTTAAAGGTCATATAATATTTGCTATTTCTAGTAGTATTTTAATACAACATTTTATTTTTTCTAATATAATGTTTCATGATGATTGGTGGCGTATAATACCAGCTTCTATTATTACATGTTTATTACCTGATATTGATAATCCTAAATCCATATTAGGACGTAAAATTAAAATTTTATCATATTTAATTAATAAATTATTTGGACATAGAGGATTTACACATAGTTTATTATCTATATTAATATTTAGTTTTTTAATTTATTTAATAAATATAAATTTAATACATTTAATTGATATGAAATTAGGTTTAATTATAGGTTATTTTAGTCATATTATAGCAGATATATTAACTCCTTTAGGAGTTCCATTATTTTGGCCATATAAAAAGAAATTTAAATTACCACTTATTAATAATAAATTTCTTAAAGAAGATATTTTTTGTTATTTATATTTAATATTTTCTATATATTTATTGTATCCTATTTGTAATAATACTATAATTAGATTTTTTAATTAAAATAATTTTAATTTATATTAAAATATATAAAATTTTATGTTTACAAAAAAACAAATGTTAATTACATGTGCATTACCATATGCTAATGGTAGTATTCATTTAGGTCATTTATTAGAACACATACAAGCAGATATTTGGGTTAGATATAATCGTATGTCTGGTCATGAAGTGTATTTTATTTGTGCTGATGATGCTCATGGTACTCCAGTAATGTTAAAAGCTAAAAAACTCAATATTAAACCTGAAAAAATCATTAGTAAAATATATAATGAACATATTTTAGATTTTAAAAATTTTCATATTATTCATGATAACTATCATTCTACAAATAGTATGGAAAATTTTTTTTTTGTTAAATTAATTTTTAATAATTTAAAAAAAAAAAATTTTATAAAAAAAAAAATTATTAAGCAATTATATGATTCTAAATATAATATATTTTTACCTGATAGGTTTATAAAAGGAGAATGTCCTAATTGTAAATCTATAGATCAATATGGAGATCATTGTGAAAATTGTGGTACAACTTATTCTTCTATTTTATTAAAAAATCCAATTTCTGTTTTGTCAAAAACAAAACCTATATTATGTAATTCTGAACATTACTTTTTTGATTTACCTCAATTTTATGGTTTTTTAAAATCTTGGATTAATTCTGATGTACTAGATTATAATATTAAAAATAAAATTCAAGAATGGTTTTTTTTAGGTTTAAAACAATGGGATATTACTAGAGATGGTCCATATTTTGGTTTTAAAATACCTAAAACTATTAATAAATATTTTTATGTTTGGTTAGATGCTCCTATAGGATATATCAGTACTTTTAAAAATTTATGTGATAAAAATCCAAAATTAAATTTTTACCAATGGTGGAAAAAAGAATCTAATACGAAATTATATCATTTTATTGGAAAAGATATAATTTATTTTCATAGTTTATTTTGGCCTGCTATTTTAGAAGGTATAAATTTTAGAAAACCTACTAAATTATTTGTTCATGGTCATTTAACATTAAATGGATATAAAATGTCTAAATCTAAAGGTAATTTTATTACTGCTCAAAAATGGTTAAAATTTTCAGATTCTGATAGTTTACGTTATTATTATGCTTCTAAATTATCATCTCATATCAATGATATTGATTTAAATATTAATGATTTTGTATTTAAAATTAATAGTGATATTGTTAATAAAATTGTTAATTTAGCTTCAAGAAATGCATATTTTATTAATAATTATTTTAGTAATAATTTATCTGAAAATATTAATTTTTTATTATATTTAAAATTTATTAAAAAATCTGAAATTATTCATGATTATTTTTTTAAACGTAAATATAGTCATGTTATTAAACAAATCATAATTTTGTCAGATATAGCTAATTCTTATATTGATAAATATAAACCTTGGTTATTAATAAATAATGATAAACAAAAAGTTCAAAATATTTGTTCTATGGGTATTAATATGTTTCGTGTAATTATAACTTATTTAAAACCAATTATGCCAGTTTTATCTAAAAAAACTGAATCATTTTTAAATTATAAATTATGTTTTCAAAATATAAAAAAACCTTTAATAGATCATAAAATTAATAAATTTAAATTATTATTTTCTAGAATAGATATAAAAAATATAAAAAATATTATAAAATAAAATGTTTATTTTAAATACATAAATTTATTTTAAAATTCTAGGAACTCTTTTTGATACTGAACACATTAATTCATAACCAATAGTATTAGCTGATTTAGCTACATCATCTATTTTAATATTATTACCCCATAGTTCCACTGAACTACCTATTTTTGCTTTTGGAATATTTAATAAATCTATAGCTATCATGTCCATAGAAACAGTACCTAATATTTTTGTTTTAATACCTTTAATAAAAACAAATGTTTTATCATTTATATTTCTAGGATAACCATCAGCATAACCACATGCTATAATTCCAATTCTGCGTTTTTGATTTGAATAATATCCACAATTATAACCAACAATATCTCCAGGATATATTTTTTGTATAGATATAATTTTACTTTTTAATGTCATTACTGGTTGAATTTTTTTATCTTTAATATCTTTCCATTTACCAGTTGGAGAAGCACCATATAAAATAATACCTGTTCTAATCCAATTATAATGACTATATTTATGCCATAATAATGCAGCAGAATTAGCAAATGAACATGAAAAAGTATTATAATTTTTAATGGATTTTTTTATTTTTGTTATTTGTTTTTTTATCATATAAGAATTAATTGTTGCTTCTGAAAAATGAGTCATTAAACTTATTTTAGAAACATTGATATTATTTTTAATAAAATTAATTATTTTTAAAATTTTTTTTGTATCAAATCCTAATCTATTCATACCGCTATTTATTTTAATATAAATATTAATAGGACAATATGATCTATATTTTATTAATGCATTTATTTGCCATTTACTATGTATAGTAATAGTTAAATAATATTTATAGATCAAAAATAATTCTTTTTCACTAAAAAAACCTTCTAATAATAAAATTGGTTTATTACACCCTTTTGTTCTTAAATAAATAGCTTCATCTAATGTTAAAACAGCAAAACCATCACTATTATCATTAATAAATGGATATATATTTTTAATACCATGTCCGTAAGCATCTGATTTTAAAACAGACCAAATTTTAGAATTAAGTGTGATATTTTTTATTATTTTTAAATTATTTTTTAATGCATTAGTATTAATAATTACTGTAATTGGTCTCATATATTTATTTTATTTACAATAAAATTTTAATTTTTTATTAAAAATACTTTTTAAATAATTATTATAATATATAAATATTATGTTATATTACGAAAAAATTCAATTAAATATAAGATATAAAATTTTATATATTTAACTTTAAAATAATATTTAATTTATAAAAAATTTATTATATAATTATTATTAAAACTTTAATATACCTTAAGAAGGTTCTTATAATGATTACCAGTAAATTTGGTATTGGTCAACAAGTAAGACATAAGTTATTAGGTTTTTTAGGAGTTATAGTCGATGTTGATCCTGAATATTCTTTACATGATCCTAAAATTGATGAAGTTGCTGAAATTATAACATTACGCAATAAACCATGGTATCATGTAGTAATGGAAGATGATACAGGACAACCTATACATACATATTTAGCGGAAGCACAATTATCAGGAGAACCATTAGAAAATGAACATTCAGATAATTCATCATTAGACGAATTATCTGCATCAATAAAAAAACAATTAATAACACCTAGGTTAAGAAATTAATACATATTTTATTATTATATTTATAACTATTTAAATTTAATTAAATATACATAAATAATTAATTTAAATATATTATACAATTTATAAATTATTAGATTTAATAAAATTTATTGCATTTTTAATATGATATATAGTTTTTTCTTTACCCATTAAATATAGAATATTATTAATAGGGGGTGTGTTTTCCAAACCAGTAATAGATATACGTATAGTCATTGCTATCTTTTTAAAATTCATTGCTAATTTAGATAATATTTTTTTAAAAATATCATTTATATTATTTATTGACCATTTTTTTATATTTAAAATATATTTTAAAAATATATTTAAAATTATTTTCGAATCGCTATTTAAATATTTTTTATTAACTGAATTTTTTTTATAATTTGGATTTGTATAAAAAATTGTACATAAATTACTTATTTCATTTAATGTATTACATCTTTTATAAAAAATTTTATATAATTTTTTAACTTGAGGTCCATTTTTTAAATTAATATTTTTCTTATAAAGAAAATTTTTTAAAAAATCAACCATATTTTTTTCTGGTAATTTATTCAGATAATATTTATTTAACCAATTTAATTTTTCTATATTAAAAATACTAGAAGATTTACTTAAATTTTTTAAATTAAATAATTTTTTCATTTCTTCTATTGAAAAAATTTCTTTATTATTAAATGACCAACCTAATCGTAAAATATAATTTAATAATGCGTTAGGTAAATAACCATCTTCTTTATATTTTAAAATATTAAAATTATTATTTCTTTTAGAAATTTTTTTACCTGATAAATCAGTAATTACTGATACATGAGTATAAGAGGGTATTGATGCACCAATAGCATTAATAATATGTATTTGTTTTGGAGTATTATTAATATGTTCTTCACCTCTAATAACATGAGTTATTTTCATATCCCAATCATCTATTACTACACAAAAATTATATGTAGGCATACCATTTGTACGTTGAATTATAAAATCTTCTAACAAATTATTTTGAAATGTAATTTTTCCTCTAATAGTATCTGTAAATGTAATATTTTTATTTTTAGGAATATATAATCTTACTGCATAAGGTTTCTGAGAAATATTTTTAATGTTTTTACATCCACAAGAATATTTAATATTACTTTGATATAATTCATTTTTTTTTATTTTTTCTTTAGAACAATAACATTTATATGCGTTTTTACTTTTTAATAAAAATGTAATAATATCATTATATCTATTTAATCTTTGACTTTGTAAGTATGGACCTTTATCCCAATCAATATTTAACCATTTTAATGTTTCAATAATATTTTTAATAAAAATATTATTAGATCTTTTAAAATCAGTATCTTCAATACGTAAAATAAAAGAACCATTATGTTTTCTAGCAAATAACCATGAATATAAAGCAGTACGAACATTTCCTATGTGTAAATAACCAGTAGGACTGGGTGCAAATCGAGTTGTGATTTTCATAATATATAAAATTATTAATTTTAATTTTAAATTATAATATTTTTATTATAATATAATAATTATATTTTTTTTTATAAAAATTTTAATAAAAATATTGACATTTAAGTAATAAAAAGAATAGCATATAGATATTATTGGGTGATTAGCTCAGTTGGTAGAGTATCTCCCTTACAAGGAGGGGGTCGGCGGTTCAAATCCGTCATCACCCATAAATTAAATAAAATAAATTTGGGTCGTTAGCTCAGTTGGTAGAGCAGTTGACTTTTAATCAATTGGTCACAGGTTCAAATCCTGTACGACCCAAAAAATATGCTTGTTTTTATAATATATAAAATATTAGATATTAATTATTAATAAATTATTAAAAATATATGCATATTTATATTTTAATATATAGTAAATTATATATTATATAATTATTTATAAATAAATATGATACATTCTTATAAAAGAAGAACATTATCTGTTTATGAAAGATTAAATACAGATAAAAAATATGGGAGTGTTTTATCTCCTTTGTATTTAACTAGTACATATAGTTTTAAAGGTTTTAATAAACCTAGAAAATATAATTATTCAAGAAAAAGTAATCCTACAAGAGATTCTGTACAAAAAATTATTTCATTATTAAAAAATGGTTTAGGATGTATACTAACTAGTAGTAGGATGGCTGTAATTTATTTAACAATTATTATTTTTTTAAAACCAGGAGATTTAATTATCTGTCCTAAAGATTGTTATGGTGATAGTTTTAGATTATTTAAAAGTTTACAAGATAGGGGAATATATAAAATTAAATTTATAGCTATGTATAATAAAAAAAAATTTTTACATGTTATAAAAAATAAACCTAAACTAATATTTATGGAAACTCCTAGCAACCTCTTATTAAGGGTTATTAATATAACTTATTATTGTCATAAAATTAAATATTTAAATGCACTTAGTGTTGTTTATAACACATTATTAAGTTCTTTATTACAAAATTCATTAAATTTAGGAGCTAACATAGTAATACATTCATGTACTAAATATTTAAATGGAAACTCTGATATAATTATTGGTACTATTATTACTAAAAATCTTAATTATCTTAATAAATTATTATGGTGTGATAATAATATAGGAATAACTAGTTCTATATTTGACAGTTATTTATTATTAAGAGGAATGAGAACATTATATCCGAGATTAAAAATAGCTCAAAAAAATACATTAATAATAATTGAATTTTTAAAAAAACATAAATTAGTTAAAAAAATATATCATCCATCAATTATAGATAATATTGGTCATGAAATAGCTAAAAAGCAACAAAAAATTTTTGGAGCTGTATTGAGTTTTGAATTTAATGGTTCTAAAAAGATGTTAAAAATATTTTTACATTCATTAAAATTATTTACTTTAGCTGAATCTTTTGGAGGTATGGAAAGTTTAATTTCTCATTCATCTACAATGACATATTCTTGTATAACTCCAAAAGAAATAAAAAATACAGGAATTTCCAATTCACTTTTACGTTTGTCTATTATAATTGAAAATCCAAAAGATTTAATAGAAGATTTAAAACAATCTTTTTATGTATGTATTAAAAATCTTGAATAAATTTAATATTTTTTGTTTAAATTATTTTGCGCTCTACAGGATTTGAACCTGTGACAAATAGCTTAGAAGGCTATTGCTCTATCCAACTGAGCTAAGAGCGCAAAAATATTATAAGTAATATATCATTATTATGATATATATTCAAATTAATTAAATTATTTTATTTATTATTTTTTATAATGAGTTATCTTAAATGAATGCTAAAATTATTAATGGACATATTATTGCCAAAGAAATATATATTAAAATATATAAAAAAATGAAAAATCTTTTTTTATATAAAAAAAGAAAACCTGGTTTAGGAGTTATATTAGTTGGAAATAATTTATCATCTCAAATTTATATAAAAAATAAATTAGAAATGTGTAAAAAATTAGGGTTTTTTTATTATTATTATAATTTATCTAATAAAATTAATGAAAGTGAAATTTTAAAAATAATTAATTTATTAAATAACAATAATTATATAGATGGTATTTTAATACAATTACCTTTACCTAAAAAAATTAATTTTATTAAAATAATAGAAACAATAAATCCTAAAAAAGATGTAGATGGTTTACATCCTTATAATATTGGACATTTATGTCAAGGATTTCCTATTTTACGTGCTTGTACTTCTTTAGGTATATTGAAATTATTAAAATATTATAAAATTAATACTTATGGATTAAATACTGTAATTGTAGGTGATTCAATTATAGTAGGTCGTCCTATAGCTATGGAATTATTATTAGTAGGATGTACAATTACTATTACTCATCGTTTTACAAAAAATTTAAAATATCATATAAAATATGCTGATTTATTAATAGTAGCTGTTGGTAAACCTAATTTTATACCAGGTAAATGGATAAAATTAGGTGCAATTGTTATTGATGTTGGAATTAATAGAATTAATAATAATAAAATTGTAGGTGACATTCAATTTGAACAAGCTAAAAAAAGGGCTTCTTATATTACACCTGTACCTGGAGGAATAGGACCAATAACTGTAGCTACTTTAATGAAAAATATTTTATATGCCTATGAAAAAGCATAATTTTAAATATAAAATTATGCTAATTATAAAGTTATTTTTTAAGCCGGATTCTGTCTTAGAACAGTCATTTATCTAGAATAATAATTACTTATTATTTCAAGCAGCTGACCCCGGTTTATAGTACGGGTAATACAAACCTATATTTAGCCTTGCTCCTGGTGGAGTTTACATTGACATATATTATTACTAATATACCGGTATGCTTTTACCATACCTTTTCACCCTTACTAATATTGTAAATATTAAATTAGCGGTATTTTTTCTGTTGCACTATTCGTAAGTTTACACTTCCCAGAAATTATCTGGCACCATACCCTATGGAGTCCGGACTTTCCTCTTTTATTTAATTATAAAAGCGACTGTTTTTTATTAACTCTATAAATAAAGATTATAATATATTAAATATATATATCAATCTTTATTTTTTAAATAGAATTTATATAATAAATTTTTTTTAATAGAATATATATTTGCAGTAATATTTATAGCTTTTTTTAAAGCTAATTCTTTTTTCAAAGAGAAAAATGTTTTTTTAATTTTAGAAGATATTTTATCTTTTATATTATTAGATTTTTTATATCCACTAATAATTAAAACAATTTCTCCTTTTATTTGATTTAAATCTAATTTAATCCATTTTATTAAATTAGAAATATAATCTCCATGTATATTTTCCCATTTTTTTGTTAATTCTCTTGCAATAACTATATATCTTTTTTTTCCAAAAATATTTTTTATATCATATAAACATTTTAACAATCTATGAGTTGATTCATATAAAATAATAGTTCTATATTCTGATTTTAATTCATATAATCTTTTAATTCTTTTACTTTTTTTATTAGATAAAAATCCTTCATAACAAAACCTATTTGTTGGTAAACCAGATATTGATAAAGCTACAATAGCTGAACATGGTCCTGGAATTGATATAATTCTTATATTTAAATATTTTTCACGGCATAATTTAATCATTCTATATCCAGGATCATTAATTAATGGAGTACCTGCATCAGATACTAATGCTACATTATAACCTTTATTAATTTTTTCTAAAAATTTTGTAGTATTTTTTTTTTCATTATATTCATAATATGAATATAATTTTTTTTTAATATGAAAATAATTTAATAATAATCCTGTTTTTCTAGTATCTTCTGCTAAAATAAAATTTACTTTTTTTAAAGTATTTAGTGCTCTTTGACTTATATCACTATAATTACCAATTGGTGTAGCTACTATATATAATCTACCTATTTGAATATTATTATTTTTCATATAATGATTAATTAAAATATTAACTTTAATTTTTTTTAAAAATATAATATTATATATATTATTACAAATTTTTTATATTTTAAATGGAGGAATGGCCGAGTGGTTGAAGGCACCGGTCTTGAAAACCGGAAATAGGAAACTATTCGAGAGTTCGAATCTCTCTTCCTCCTAAAATATTAATCATTAAAATGAATGTTTATTTAAATAATAAAGAAAATAGTATAATATGGAATATAAAATTAGCTATTAAAATAGCTAATTTAGAAAAAATTAAATTAAATAGTAATCATTGGAAAGTAATATATACATTACGTAATTTATATTTTAAATATAAAATACATCCAAATTTAAGAATATTAATTAATAAACTTAAAAAACAATATAAAGATGAAATATGGGATAGTGTAAGTTTATTTAATTTATTTCCTAATGGAGTTATTAAACAAGCTTCAAAAATTGCAGGAATTCCAAATAATAATATTTGTTTATAGTTTTTTATTAAATATTTAAAAAAATAAACATTATCCAAAAATAGATAATGTTTATTTTCTTAAGAAAGAAGAAAATTTTTATATCTAAAATAAAGTTTCTTTAAATAAAAATACATAGTTATCCATATACAACCATTTAAAATACTTTGTAATGATAATGTTAGATAATTAAAATTTACGTCATTTATTGTATAAATAATAAAATTTATTATAAATAAGATACAAATTATAAATAAGAATTTATTTATTACATTTAAGTGAATAATAAATTGATGATTATATAATATAAAATATGTCATTATACATAATAATAAACTATGTATTCCTAAAATATAATTTGTAAAAAAATCTATCATTAATCCAATAATAAAACTATTAATAATATTAATTTTATATGGATAAGATAATATCCAATAAATTAAAATTAATATTAACCATGATATATGTAAAATAATATTACTATTTTTAGTCAAAGAAATTTGTAAAAAAAATGATATCATATATGTTATATAAACAAAAAATGTAAAAAGATAATTTTTCATATTTTATTGAGAATTTATTAGTAATAATACATATTTTATTGTTTCCATTTTTATAAATGGCTTAATATAAGCTATATTTAAATTTTTTTCTTTATCTAAAATTACATTAGTAATAGTACCAACAGGATACCCATAAGGATATTGTTCATCTAAACCAGATGTTACTAATATATCTCCTTTTTTAAGATTTATATCAGTAGATATGTATTCAGATTTTAAAGGTTTTGTACACCCATTACCATTAATAATGAATTTAGTATCACTATTTTGTAATTGTACTGGTAAAGAAAATTTTTTATTGCAAATTAATAAAACTTGACTACTTTGTTTTCTAGTTGATATAACTTGTCCTACTACACCTTGTTCATTAAGTACTATTGTACCTAAGAAAACATTATCTTTAGATCCTTTATTAATAAAAATTTCATTTTTACATCTGGGTAATATAACTGGTATTATTTTTGCTAAAATACTATTTTTTTCTTTTAGGACAGGTAAATGTAAAATATTTCTTAAATGATTATTTTCTTCTTCAATTTCTTTTAAAGAAAATAATTTCATATTTTGTTGTAAAATTTTACTAAATAGATATTTATTATTTTTAAGTATTACATTTTTTTTTATAAAAAATTTTGATATTTTTTCATATATAAAAAAAGGTTTATTTAAAAAAAAATACACAGGAATCATAGTGTTATTAGTTTGATATCTTATTTTAACAAAAAAATTAGAATAAGTATCAATAACTATAATAATAACTGATATAATAATAAATATTACTGTTCTTAATTTAAAAATAGGTTTTTTACTAAATATTAATTTCATAAATATATTATCTTAATAATTATAATTATTCTTCACTAAATAAATCACCTCCATGTGTATCAATCATTTCTAATGCTTTTCCTCCACCTCTTGCTACACAAGTTAATGGATCTTCAGCTATAGAAACTGAAATACCTGTTTCCTCTATTAATAACTTATCAAAATTTTTTAATAATGCTCCCCCACCAGTTAATGTCATACCTCTTTCTGCAATATCAGCTGCTAATTCTGGTGGACATTTTTCTAATGCAATCATTACAGCACTTACAATACCGGTTAAAGGTTCTTGAAGAGCTTCTAAAATTTCATTAGAATTTAATGTAAAACCTCTTGGTACTCCTTCTGCTAAATTTCTACCTCTTACTTCCATTTCTAATAATTCTTCATTATTATTATAAGCAGAACCTATTTTATGTTTAATTTTTTCAGCAGTTGCTTCTCCAATTAATGAACCATAATTACGTCTTACATGATTAATAATAGATTCATCAAATCTATCTCCTCCTATTCTTACAGAAGAAGAATATACTACCCCATTTAGAGATATAACTGCTACTTCAGTAGTACCCCCTCCAATATCTATAATCATGGATCCTGTAGCTTCTGAAACTGGTAAACCTGCTCCAATAGCAGCTGCCATTGGTTCTTCTATTAAAAAAACTTCTCTTGCTCCTGCTCCTTGAGCAGATTCTCTAATAGCTCTTCTTTCAACTTGAGTTGCTCCAACAGGAACACAGACTAATACTCTAGGACTAGGTTTCATAAAACTATTACTATGAACTTGTTTAATAAAATGTTGTAGCATTTTTTCTGTAATAAAAAAATCTGCTATGACACCATCTTTCATAGGTCTAATAGCTGCAATATTACCTGGAGTTCTTCCTAACATTTGTTTAGCATTATATCCAACAGCAGCTACACTTTTAGGGAATCCTGCTTTATCTTGTCTAATAGCTACAACAGAAGGCTCGTTTAAAACAATACCCTTACCTTTAACATAAATTAAGGTATTTGCTGTTCCTAAATCTATAGATAAATCATTAGAAAACATTCCCCGAAATTTTTTTAACATAATAAAAAAACCCGATTTTATATTTTATAGTTATTTTAATGAAATTAAATTTATTTTACATACAAACATAATAACATTTTATTTATAATAAATATATTATTTATTATAAATAATAAAATTAATTTACATTATTTATCATAAATATTATATAATTAAAAATTAAATTAATAATATATTTTTAAATAATGAAATATAAAAAATATAAAAATCACGTTCTAGTTTTAAATGGTCCTAATTTAAATCTTTTAGGAATTAGAGAACCAAATAAATATGGTCATAAATCTTTACAAGATATTATTCAAATTTTATCAAATAAAATTAATCAAAAAAATTGTAAATTAAGTCATTTTCAATCTAATGCAGAATATGAATTAATAAATTATTTAATTAAATATAAAGATCAAATTAATTATATTATATTAAATCCTGCTGCTTTTACACATACTAGTATTGCATTACGTGATACTTTATTAGCAATTAAAATACCATTTATTGAAGTACATATTACTAATATATACAAAAGAGAACTATTTCGAAAAAATTCTTTTTTTTCAGATATTTCTAATGGAGTAATATTAGGATTAGGTACATATGGCTATGTTTTAGCATTAAAAATTATTATGAAGCGATTAAATATATAAATATAAAGTGATATTTTAACTATTTTTTAAAATAAATTAGTGGATTTATTTCTCCATAACTATCTATAATACGTACTTCTGGTTCTAACCAAATATCAAATTTTTTTCCTACAGTATTATATATTTTAATTGCAAAATTAAGTATATCTATACCTGAAGATTTATTAAATTTATTTAAAATAATTAATGACTGTTTAGAATAAACAGTTACCCCATTATAAATACATTTAGAAAAATTACATTGGTTAATTAACCATCCTGCAGATAATTTAATATAATGATGTTTAATAATATAAGGCATTGTAGGAAAAATTTTTAATAACTTTAATCCTTTTTTTATAGATATATATGGATTTTTAAAAAAACTACCTGCATTACCATGTATTTTTGGATGAGGAATTTTTTTTTTCCTTATGTTACAAATATAATGAAAAATTTTTTGAGGAGTAATATTGTAATTTTTTAAATGTTTTATAGAATAATATTCTAAATTTGGAATCCATTTTTTTGATAAAAATAAACCAACTGAAATAATAACATGTTTTTTATAATATTCATTTTTAAAGATACTATCTCTATATTTAAAATTACAATTTTTGTTATTAATCCTTTGAATTTTTTTATTTACTGGATTAATGATATCAACATATTTGCAAAATTTTTTTATACTAGTACCATATGCTCCAATATTTTGGATTGGCGCTGATCCTACACATCCAGGTATCAATGCTAAATTTTCTAAACCATAAATTTTATTTTTAATTGTAAATTCAACTAAATAATGCCAATTTTCTCCAGAATTAACATGTAAATTCCAATGATTTTTCGATTCTCTTATATATATGCCTTTTATTCTGTTTATAATAATTAATCCATAAAAATTATTTAAAAATAAAACATTACTTCCCTCTCCTAAAATTAAACAAGGCATACATTTTTTTTCATATTCTTTCCATAGTTTACATAAATCATGTAAATTTTTAACTATAAATAATTTATATACTTTTGTTGATAAATTAAAAGTATTTAATTTTTTTAATGAATAATTTAAGTATGACATTTAATAATGTGAAATATTTTATCCTGGTATTTACCTACTCTCACATGAGGAGACCTCACACTACCATTGGCACTACAATGTTTCACTTCTGAGTTCGGAATGGATTCAGGTGGTACCATTGCGTTATATATACCAGGATTATTTTGTTAAATGTAATTTAAATATTTAAATTTAAACGATTCTGGTGTTGTAAGGTTAAGACTCACGGGTGTTTATTAGTACTAGTTAGCTTAACATATCACTATGCTTACACACCTAGCCTATCAACGTCATCGTCTTTAACGTCCCTTAAGAGATTTCTATAAATAACTAATAAAAATCTAGGGAAGACTAATCTTAAGGTAAGTTTCGCACTTATATGCTTTCAGCGCTTATCTTTTCCGTATTTAGCTACCGGGCAATGCCATTGGCATGACAACCCGAACACCATAGATACGTTCACTCCGGTCCTCTCGTACTAGGAGCAAATCCTTTCAATCTTCCAACGCCCACGACAGATAGGGACCGAACTGTCTCACGACGTTCTAAACCCAGCTCGCGTACCACTTTAAATGGCGAACAGCCATACCCTTGGGACCTACTACAGCCCCAGGATGTGATGAGCCGACATCGAGGTGCCAAACACCGCCGTCGATATGAACTCTTGGGCGGTATTAGCCTGTTATCCCCGGAGTACCTTTTATCCGTTGAGCGATGGCCTTATCATACAGAACCACCGGATCACTAAGACCTGCTTTCGCATCTGCTCGAATTGTCATTCTCGCAGTTAAGCCAGCTTATGCCTTTGTACTAACCTCACGATTTCCGACCGTGATTAGCTGACCTTAGTACTCCTCCGTTACTCTTTAGGAGGAGACCGCCCCAGTCAAACTACCTACCAGACATTGTCTCTAACCCGGATTACGGGTTTAGGTTAGAATAATAAATACTAAAGGGTGGTATTTCAAGGACGATTCCATATTAGCTAGCGCTAACATTTCATTATCTCCCACCTATTCTACACATTAATATGCACTATTCAATATCAAGCTATAGTAAAGGTTCACGGGGTCTTTCCGTCTTGCCGCGGGTACACTGCATCTTCACAGCAATTTCAATTTCACTGAGTCTCAGGTGGAGACAGTCTGACCATCATTACGCCATTCGTGCAGGTCGGAACTTACCCGACAAGGAATTTCGCTACCTTAGGACCGTTATAGTTACGGCCGCCGTTTACTGGGGCTTCGATCAAGAGCTTCTTATATAAAATAATAACCCTATCAATTAACCTTCCAGCACCGGGCAGGCGTCACACCGTATACGTCCACTTACGTGTTTGCACAGTGCTGTGTTTTTAATAAACAGTTGCAGTCAGCCGTTATCTTAGACTGATTTCAGCTCAAAAAGTAAATCTTCTTACTTACAATCAGTGTGCCTTCTCCCAAAGTTACGGCACTATTTTGCCTAGTTCCTTCACCTGAGTTCTCTCAAGCGCCTTAGTATTCTCTACCTGACTACCTGTGTCGGTTTGGAGTACGATTCAATATTATTTAAGTTTAGAGGATTTTCTTGTAAGCATGGTATTAATTACTTCAATACAATAAAGTATTTCGTCATCACGTCTTAATGTAATAATTATCCGGATTTTCCTAAATAATTCATCTACACGTTTAAACCAAGACAACCATCACTTGGATAATCTAACCTTCTTCGTCCCCCCTTCACAATAATAATGAGTACAGGAATATTAACCTGTTATCCATCGACTACGCTTTTCAGCCTCGCCTTAGGGATCGACTTACCCTACCTCGATTACCGTTGGATAGGAAACCTTAGTCTTTCGGCGAATAGGTTTTTCACCTATTTTATCGTTACTCATGTCAGCATTCGCACTTCTGATATCTCCAATAAATTTTACAATTTATCTTCAACGACTTACAGAACGCTCCCCTACCCAATAAAATAAAAATAATAACTTCTTTATTGTCGCAGCTTCGGTGTATAATTTAGCCCCGTTACATCTTCCGCGCAGGACGACTAGACCAGTGAGCTATTACGCTTTCTTTAAATGATGGCTGCTTCTAAGCCAACATCCTAGCTGTTTATGCCTTCCCACCTCGTTTCCCACTTAATTATAACTTAGGGACCTTAGCTAGCGATCTGGGTTGTTTCCCTCTTCACAACGGACGTTAGCACCCGCTGTGTGTCTCCCGTAATAACATAAATTTGGTATTCGTAGTTTGCATCGGATTGGTAAATCTGGTAGATTCCCTAACCGAAACAGAGCTCTACCCCCAAATATGAATTTTACGAGGCGCTACCTAAATAGCTTTCGGGGAGAACCAGCTATCTCCCGGTTTGATTGGCCTTTCACCCCTAACCACAAGTCATCCGCTAATTTTTCAACATTAGTCGGTTCGGTCCTCCAGTAAGAATTACCAAACCTTCAACCTGCTCATGGTTAGATCACCGGGTTTCGGGTCTATATCTTGCAACTAAAACGCCCTTTTAAGACTCGGTTTCCCTACGGCTTCCTTATACAGTTAACCTTGCTACAAAATATAACTCGCTGACCCATTATACAAAAGGTACGCAGTCACACTTTTTAAGTGCTCCTACTGCTTGTACGTATATGATTTCAGGTTCTATTTCACTCCCCTAACCGGGGTTCTTTTCACCTTTCCCTCACGGTACTAGTTCACTATCGGTCAGTCAGTAGTATTTAGCCTTAGAGGATGACCCCCCTATATTCAAACAAGATTACACGTGTCTCGTTCTACTCATTGAGACTATAATTATTGTATTTTAATATACAGGACTATCACCTTGTATCGTATAACTTTCCAGTTATTTTTACTAATACAATAAATAAAGTACGTCTCGGGCTTCTTCCTGTTCGCTCGCCACTACTAAGGAAATCTCTATTGATTTCTTTTCCTCAGGATACTTAGATGTTTCAGTTCTCCTGGTTTACTTCGTAATTCTATGTATTCAAATCACGATAATATATAGTTATATATATTAGGTTTCCCCATTCGGAAATCGCCGACTAATAACG